>CAIOIZ010000155.1 GCA_903858475.1 uncultured Bacteroidota bacterium | reverse complement strand
CTTCTAAATAAAATGTAAAGTTTGTATGAAGATCAAAATTATATTTTGTATAAAAGAATTGGCTTTTTAAAATACTGCCATTGGGTAAGGAGCTAATTAATAGTAAATTGAAGTTTTCCCTATCTGTTTTTCCCCCTTCGGTATTGTCAATAGCACCAAAAAAGTCAATAGTGCCATTGTTTACTGCACGATCAGGAATCTGACCAGATGCATCCCATTTGCTTTTAAAAAGTGAGGAGGAAAAATTAATTTGTGTGTTTTTTGAAATGGGGGTAATAAATTTAGCAAATACATTAAACCTCCTAAAGTCTTGTGGAAATTGAAAAAATCCATTGGAGTAGCAAAGTTCAGTTGCAATATAGAATGATTGTTTTTTTGACAATGATTTTTCACTTAACAGGTTAAACATACCCATCAATCGGTATGTGTCAAACATACCTCCCTCGATTTTTAATGTGTTATTTGTAAGAATGTTTTTTGTTTTTAAATCAACAAATCCTGAAGTTGTAAAATTACCTTTTGAAGCATTGTAGGGCCCTTTTTGGAAATCTACATTTTCTATAGTTTCTGGAATGATAAAATGCATGTCAGCATATCCCTGACCATGTGCTTGTGTAACCAAATTCACTGGTATCCCATCAGTGGTAATATTTATATCTGTGCCATGGTCACAATCAAAGCCTCTAACAAATATTTGCTCAGCTTTGCCGCCGCCCTGATGTTGTCCTATAAATAAGCCGGGGACCATTCTCAGGATTTCCTGTGAATTATTGACGCCTCTTGCTTTAATATCCATTTTGCTAATTGTCTTATATTCCTGTCCAGCTCTAGCATTTATAGTGATGTCTTTTAGCTGAGTTTCTTGAAGGGATAATTTGACTATGTTGTCTTTTCTAAAGCTGTCAATATTAATTGTTTTCATTTCAAATCCAATACACGAAAAATGGATTGATATGGCCTTTTGATTAATGTTTGATAAATTGAATTTGCCACGCTCATCCGAAAAGGTACTGTTATTGCTTGGGATTATACTTATTGTTACACCCTCCAGCGGAAGATTATTTGATGCATCTAGTACAACACCAGTGATTTTTTGTTGACTAATAGAATTTAGGCTGCATGCAATCAGAAAGAATAAATAAAAATATTTCATTTCAAAATATTATCTGTATTTGAATAATGATAATAGGCAGCACAGGCACCTTCACTGCTTACCATGGGAGCACCCAGTGGATGTTCGGGTTTGCATTTAGTGCCAAAATTGGGGCATTGTTTTGGTTTTTTTAATCCTTTCATAATATCGCCGCTGATACATTCTTTATTTTCTTCCGCTGGTGGGAGGTCAAGTTTGAATTTTAACCTGGCATTGAAATTTTTATAGCGTTCATTTACTTCATAACCACTGTCAGGAATGGGGCCAATACCTCTCCAGGTACGGTCACTGATGGCAAATACTTGTTGTATAGCATCGATGGCCATTTTATTGCCTGCTCTCTGTACATAGCGGGTATATTGATTTTCTACTTTGTATTCGCCTTTTTCCAATTGCTGTACAGTCATCAATATGCCTTGCAACAGATCAACCGGTTCAAATCCAGTAATGACGATTGGGGTTTTGTATTTTTCTGCAACCGGATAATATTCTTCCATGCCCATTATCGTACACACATGACCGGCAGCGAGGAAACCGTCAATTTTATTTTCTTCATCACTTAAAATGGCTTCCATGGCTGGAGGTACCAATACATGTGATGCTAAGATGCTATAATTGGTAACCCCCATTTTATCCGCTTGAATTACACTTAATGCATTAGCGGGAGCAGTAGTTTCAAAGCCTACTGCAAAAAACACCACTTCCTTATCGGGATTTTCTTTGGCAATTTGTACTGCTTCAAGGGGTGAATATAAAATGCGTACATCAGCACCAGCAGCTTTTACTTCCAGTAAATTTTTTTTACTCCCTGGTACACGAAGCATATCCCCAAAAGAGCAAAGAATGGTATTGGGTTGTTCAGCAAGGTAAACCGCTTCATCTATTACGCCGATACTAGTTACACATACCGGGCAACCTGGCCCGTGCACCATCGTTATTTTATCGGGCAACATTTCGAGTATGCCATTTTTTACCAGACTATGGGTTTGACCTCCGCATATTTCCATCAGCGTCCAAGGACGGGTAGTTATCTGCTGAATTTCTTTTATGAATGCAGCAGCCATTTCCGGATCGCGGTATTCTGTTAAATATTTCATGTGTAATAATATGTTGAACTAGCTGGGTGAATTTTCCAATTCTTCTACCTCACCCATATCTTTCAGGTAGCTAAAAACTTTTTTTGCTTCTTCTTCGTCTACAATACTAATGGCAACTCCAACATGCACTAGTACATAATCATCGGGTTTGGCTTCAGGTACCATACAGAGATTGATTTCTTTGGTAATGCCTCCGAAAGAAACTTTTCCAAATCGAAAGGTTTCATCCAATTGATTGGTGATAGAAATAATTTT
>CAIOIZ010000154.1 GCA_903858475.1 uncultured Bacteroidota bacterium | reverse complement strand
AATCCTGTACTAGAAAATGACATGCCCAACCGTACTGAACATGGATACGCTTTTACCAATCATTACAAAATCGACGATCGCATTGGCGGTGAGAAAGCCTACCAAGCATTGATTGATGCCATGCATGGCAGAGGAATGAAAATGATTCAGGATGCAGTATACAATCACGTAGGTCGTTATCATTTCACTGTGTTGGATCCTCCCATGAAAGATTGGTTGCATCAATGGCCTACCTACACCCAAACCAATTATAAAGACCAAGCCATCTTTGACCCCAATGCAAGTAACGCAGATAAAAAAATAATGGCCGATGGTTGGTTCACTACTGAAATGCCCGACATGAATCAGGATAATCCATTTGTAGCTAATTATCTTATACAGCATGCAATCTGGACGGTAGAAGCGTTTGGAATTGATGGATGGAGGATTGATACTTATTACTACAATGACCTGCCTTTTATGAATCGTTGCAACCAAGCACTGTATAATGATTTTCCAAAGATTTCCCTATTTGGCGAAACCTTTGTACATGGGGTTCCCAACCAGGCCTATGTTACTGAAAATAATTTGAACCTGCCATTTAAAAGCAATATGAAAGGTGCCACCGATTTTCAAACACTTTGGGCAATCAACGATGCAATGAATCGCGATTTTGGTTGGACAGATGGCATTAATAATATGTACACTGTTTTGGCACAAGACTTTTTATACAAAGACCCCACTACCAACGTAATATTTTTAGACAATCATGACTTGGCACGTTTTTATTCGGTAGTGAATGAGGACATGAATAAATATCTTTCTTCCATCACCTGGCTCCTGACTTGCCGTGGCATACCACAATGGTATTATACCAGCGAATTTGCAACTACCGGTACCACCTACCCGAACGACGGCCTGGTAAGATTGGATTTCCCCGGTGGATGGGAAGGCGATAAAGTAAATAAATTTACCGCGGCAGGTAGAACTGAAAAAGATGAAATGATTTATCAACAAGTGGCTCGATTGGCTAATTTCCGTAAATCTTCCTCTGCATTAACTACGGGTAAATTCATGCAGTTTGCACCAGAAGACGGGGTATATGTTTATTTCCGTTACGATGATAAACAAACAGTGATGGTAGTGATGAATACCAGTAAAGTAGAAAAAAATATTAAACTGGCGAGGTTTGTAGAAAGAACCAAGGGATTTAGTCAGTATAAAAACATTGTTACCAAAGAAACTGCTAACCTAAACGATTTTAAGTTGGGCTCTTATAAAGCAGTAGCATTTGAATTATTGAAATAATTAGTTGAAAAAATAAAATCCCCGCAATGAAATAGTTGCGGGGATTTTTTATTGTAAGAACTTAAGGTCTATAGAAAAAGGTTCCAAATGCTCGGTTGTATCCACCTGCCATCCTCACTGGCTTTTTTCATGAACTTCTTTAATATTTCTTCCCTGTTTTTACTTTTTTTATCAGCCGGACTTACAATCTTTTTTTCATCCACATTTATGATATTCACTTTAGTGGCTATCCAACTTGAAAACATTCTTGGTACGGTTACACCTAAAATCATACCCGGTAATCCATGCAATCCGCAAGGTCCGCCCGAGATATTTATCTCATCTGTATAAAATGCAAATACATATACACTGTCGAATAATACAGTGTATGCTTTTCTGCAATTGAAACCAGCAATGATCCTACTTTCGGTAGGAACTAGCTTCCAGGATATATCTTTGATACTATCTGTAAAATTGAAATCATCTCCCCAAAAATTTCTTTTATATGCTGCAGTGCCAGTATTGTGGTCTAAATACCAAATATTGCCTTCATAATTTATGTCATTGTCCCATTGCGACTTATTCTTTTCATCGAGTTTGGTGAAGCTATAAATACTTTTATTATTGCTAAACAAATAATCGTAGTAGGTCACGGTGTATTTGCTAACATTACTCTTATAATTTTCCTGCCAGCTAGATTCAGATTCACTATTACTAAACCAGCTGTCAAAACTTTTATGGTTATTTGATTTTACTTCAAATTCTATCTGTGCTTTATCAATAAAGATGGGTTGTGCAATGGAGGCACACTGCAACAGCAATAAAAATTGTATAGCTAAAAATATTTTTTTCATCATTATTTGATTATCGGTTCAATGCTAATAGGAGAGGCGGTATTGGCAGCGGCAGCTTTTACTTTATTGTGGGTAAACTCCCAGGTGCAGCTCAATAACCAAAATCTTTTTAAAGTATTGAAATAGGTTTCTGTGAATTTATAGGTATTGAAATTTCTTTCATATCCCCTGTTTTGATTCAGTATATCATTCAGTCCCAATTTAATACTGATTTCTTTTTTGTAGATATACTGCTTGATGTCGGCATTCCAAGTAATGTAATTGTTGTTCTGCGGAAAACGTTTATCCTTTTGCCTGAAATTGATGTTTGCATTGGTGTTCAACGAAAGTTTTTTCTTTAGATAAAGTGATCCCTGTCCCCATCCTGTAATGGACCAGAAATCGGTACTGCTGGCCGCATTGATGGAACTGGTAGCATGCGTGTATTCAAAACTAGGTCCTATGTTAAAATCGTATTTATCTTCTTTGTACTTGCTTACATTGATAAAGAAAATATAAGTTGCTGTCTTATTTAAGTTTCTGATCCCATTTACAAAATCAATATTCTGATTGAATTGAATTTCGGGTCCTACAGTAAGATTTATTTTTTTCTTGCCAGCGCCTATAGAAAAATTATAGCTACTATTTAGACTAATATTTTTATTCCCATTTACATTAATCGTTTGATAAACATTTCTTCCCAAGGTATCAATGGTATTGTTTTGTGTAAAGGCATTGTTGGTAATACCATAACTGCCGTTCAACCAAAAATAATTATCACTGAGGGGCTTGGTCCAGTTCATGTTGGCAGAAAAATTATGACTGAAAGCCTGCTTTAATAAACCATTGCCAATATAAACGCTCAGGGGGTTGCTGTTATCAGCAATGGGTTGTAATTGTTGTAAACTGGGAGCCTGTGCATTACCAGCATAATTAAATCGCAAAGTTCTGTTGCCGGTAAACTTTATATTGAAATTGGCATTTGGGAAAAAATTGGTGAAATCATAATCCTGCCTAACCCCTTTGCTAATATTTATTTGAACAAATCGATTGAAAGCAACTGCCGCACCCAGGCCTAAGGAAATTTTCTTTTTATTCAGTCTAAGATTAATGCCTGGTCTTTGTACCAATCGGTTGAAATCAAAATCGTTGCTAAGAGAATCTATCTTGCTAGTATACAGCCCTGCCCCATCCTTTTTTTGTACGGTTCTGTTATTGCCCGTATTGCTGATGGCAACATTATATGAAATACCCAGTGACCAATATTTTGATAAGGGCTCAGTGTAAGCCAAATTGAGGTTATAAGTCTTGCTATCTGATTGAGTACTGGATTGCTGATCTACAGTATCCTTACGAATAATTGCTAGTCCTTTGTAATAATTGTTGAGTGAGTATAAAAAATTAGTAGCCTTGCTTTGATTAAAATTCATTTCTCCTGCAAACGACAATGTTCTTCTGGGCTTTTTGAATTTATGATTCCAGGAAAATGTTCCTTGGTATTTGGTGACATCGGCAGTAGTAGTGCTTTTTCGTGTACTATTATTGATAAAATTATTTTGATTCGTCAGGCTTTCCTCGTAGTAATTGCTACTACTATTATTTTGACTAATACTTGCTTTGTTGATAAACTTGATGGTATTATTGCTGTCCATTTTATTTTCAATGGTAAAGCCAAGATTATGACGTTGCTTGCTGCTTAAGGAAGAGGCTGTATTATTGTTGGTCCAGGTACTATCAGGCAAATAGGTTTGACTAAAAGTTTTTGAATAACCTGGTGCATTCACCTTTGTATATCGATAACTGGTATTAATGCTTAGGCTATCACCCCTGAACTTATTACTAAAATGAATACCTCCGTTCCAGTTTTTCGGAATCCCATTGCGGCCCCCATAATAGCTGTCTTCATTGCCTTCATAGGTCATCCACACGCCACCATCCTCACTCATACCCATACTCATGCCGTCCATTTCACCTCCACCAAATTTTTCACTATCACCCCATCCTAATTCTGTTCTTCCGGTATTTGAATTAAAACCAAACACACTTAATTTTCTTTTCCCTTTAAAAGCATTCAACATTAAACTATTGCTATAATTGTCAGGCAATCCTCCACCCACTTCAGCTTTTCCAAAATAGCCTTGTTTTTTATTGGATTTCAACTTGAGGTTAACGGTCTTTTCCCTCACTCCATCATCTATACCTGTAAATGCAGCCTGATCCGATTTTTTATCATATACCTGCACCTCTTGTACAGCATTGGCTTGTAAATTTTTCAATGCCATTCCGGGGTCATTACCAAAAAACTCTTCCCCATCTACCAAAACATTTTTTACTGTTTCGCCCATCGCAATCAATTTGCCATCCTTGCCTACTTGAAAACCAGGCATCTTTCTTAATAATTCTTCCACACTGGCACCATCTTTTACCTTAAAACTATCTGCAGTATAAATGGTGGTATCGCCCTTTATGCGAATGGGACTTCCACTTCTAACAATCACTTCCTGTAATAATTTGCTTTTATTGATCAGTGCGATATCCAGTATTTTATTTTCTCCTGGAAGAATACCAATACTATCAATATAATCGGCATATATAGGATGGGTAGTAAGTAGGGAATAATTTCCGGCTTGAATGTTTTTTAACAGAAAGTTTCCAGCAGCATCCGTACGAGCAAATCGATACAAAACCGAATCTTTACTTCGAATCAATGCCACTACAGCATGGTGTACAGGTTTCTTTTCGGCTTGGTTGAAAAGGTTACCAGCTAAACTACCATTTTGTGCATTTGAAGTAATTCCTAGTAATAAAAAGAGGAGGATAAGCAGCGAAAACTTGTTCATGAAGCATTGGTTGGTTCTTTGATTTTGACAGCGTTGGTAAAACTGAGCTTTTTAATTGTAAATTCACCTTACAAGGTCTTAAATTTACGTTAAAGGAAATTTGCATCTTTATTAGATTCACTATCAACGATATTCCACAAATGGCAACAGTAAAAATACAAGCGGTAGGTAAATCAGAAAAAGCTACCCCTCAAAAAAAGGGAATTGCTTCTGTTAAAAAATACGAAGACATACATTTTGTAGACAGCACCAAACCAGTATGGAATTATTCGTTGTTTACAGAAGAAGATATACGCAATTATCAGCAAGGCACTTTGTACAATGCTTATGATAAATTTGGAAGCCATCCTATAAACGTATTAAAAACCGACGGATATTATTTTGCAGTATGGGCTCCCAATGCCACTGCGGTAAGTGTGGTAGGCTATTTCAATCAATGGCAAAAAGATGAATTCCCATTATATGTTCGCTTGGATAATGCTGGTATCTGGGAAGGATTTATACCGAATTTTAAAAAAGGTACTGCTTATAAATATCATATCAAGGGATTCAAGGGAGTGGATTTGGATAAAGGAGATCCCTATTGTAATTTTTGGGAATTAAGGCCAGGTACAGCATCCATTGCATGGGATCGCAATAAGGTTTGGCAGGATAAAGATTGGATGAAGAAAAGAAAAAAGAACAATGCTTTAAATGCAGCCTGGTCTGTGTATGAAGTTCACTTGGGTAGCTGGCAAAAACCCATTCCAAGTGATGAGGAAAGTTTTAATACCTATTTGCAAATGGCCGATCGGCTGGTGCCTTATGTAAAATCGATGGGCTTTACCCATGTAGAATTGATGCCTGTGATGGAATTCCCCTATGACGGTAGCTGGGGTTATCAGGGCGCTGGTTATTTTGCTGCTACCTCACGGTTTGGCACACCCGAAGATTTTATGGAATTGATTGAAGCATTTCATAAAAATGATATTGGTGTTATTCTCGATTGGGTGCCTTCTCATTTTCCCTATGATGTACATGGTCTCTTTATGTTTGATGGTACACATACGTATGAATATGCGGATATGCGTAAGGGTTATCATCCCGATTGGAACAGTTATATCTTTAATTATAAGCGGGGCGAAGTGAAATCCTTTTTAATCAGCAGCGCTCGGTATTGGTTCGATCAGTTTCATATTGATGGTATCCGCGTAGATGCGGTGAGTTCTATCCTCCGGCTCGATTATTCTCGGGGCGAAGGGCAGTGGGAGCCAAATGAGTATGGCAGCAACGGCAATATCGAAGCCATCGAATTCATCAAGCACTTGAATGAAACCATTTACCGCGACTTTCCTGATGTGCAAACCATTGCTGAAGAAGCCACCGACTGGCCTAAGATTAGTCGGCCTACAACAGAAGGGGGACTTGGATTTGGCATGAAATGGATGATGGGATGGATGCATGATACACTGGACTATTTTAAAATGGATCCTTTATTTAGAAAATTCCATCAGGATAAATTCTCTTTTAGCATGATGTATTTCAATGACGAAAATTTCATGTTGCCATTGAGTCATGATGAAGTGGTACATGGAAAAAGCCCCATGCTCTATAAAATGCCTGGAGATGAATGGCAAAAATTTGCCAACCTACGATTGCTTTATTCCTATATGTTTACTCATCCGGGCGCCAAATTATTATTCATGGGCAATGAATTTGGTCAAACAGAAGAGTGGAATTATAAAACTGAATTAAACTGGCCATTATTGCAATTTGATTGTCATAGCCAGCTGCAAGCATGCATTCGCGATTTGAATCATTTATATAAAACCGAACCAGCATTACATGAATTGCAATTCAGTCATGATGGCTTTGAATGGATAGACCTCAATCACCGTGATCAATCCATCATCGTATACCGCAGAAAAGGTAAAAAACCTGCCGATGATTTACTGATTGTACTGAATATGACGCCAGTCGTTTACCGCGATTGGAAGATTGAAGTAAGGGGTAAAAAAGTATGGAAAGAGATATTTAACAGCGATGCTAAAAAATATTGGGGTACAGGCGAGGTGTTTAACCCCTCGGTTCATTACAAATTAGTGGATAAAAAAGCCAGCATTGGCGAAATAAATGTGCATCTTCCAGCGTTAAGTGCTTGTATATTCCGTTAATTGGAATAATATTAATATCCTAAACGAAAAATAATGAAAAACCTCTTGCTGGTCCTCAGTGTGTTAGCCGTAATGCCGGCAATGGCCGTGAACTCGGACAGCGCAAAATTTTACTTCAATAAAGGTGTAGAAGAACAAAATGCCCGCCGCTTTTTGGTGGCATCCCGAGCATTTGATAAAGCCATAGCATTTGATTCCAATTTTATAGACGCTTATTTGCAAAATGGATATGTAAACCTGGCCATGCGGAAAACTGATAATGCAATGTCTAATTTTTCCAAAGTAATTGATTTAGATCCCAATAATGTACTGGCCGTTAAAGAATTGGCTGAATTGTATTTTAGCTATCGCCAATTTGATAAAGCCATGACTTTGGCTCAAAAATGTACTAGCTGCCCTAATGCGGAAAAAATTATTGCCATGAGTAATTTTCACTTAGAAAATTTTGAACTGGCCATCAAAGGATTGCTGTCTTATAGCAAGAAAAATCCTGCCGATGCGGAAGCTTTTTATATGTTGGCAAGTAGTTATTTGGGAACAGAACAAAATAAAGAAGCTGCCAAATACTATCAGAAAGCCATCGAATTAGATGCTAGCCGCGTCAATTGGATGAATGAACTAGGAATCCTGTATTACGAAATGAATGATTTTAAAAATGCTGTAATTTATTTCAACAAAGCCAAAGAAAAAGGATTTCCACCATCTGCTTCCTTTATAGAAAACCTGGCCTACTCGTATGTGTATAGTGGCGATTTTGCCACTGGCGAAAAAATGCTCATGGATCAGTGGGCTAAAAAGCCAGGTAATAAAGATATTCTTCGTGATCTTGCCGATGCTTATTATGAGCGTAAACTTTTTGATAAATCATTGGAGTTTTGTCAAAAGCTTTTGGAAATGGATATGAAAGATGCCAAAGCCATGTACCAAGCAGGTATGTGTTTTCAAAAGAAGGGAGATAAAGACCGTGGTCAAGGATTGTGTGATAAAGCCATTGAAATAGATCCAACACTGGCTAGTATGCGCAAACAACAAATGATGGGAGCTGGATTATAAAACCGACTAATCCTTTACGAATAATATATTCCGCCTTGGCTTGCCAAGGCGGTTTTTTTATTATCTGAATTAATGTTTTTTTGCAAAATTCATTTCTCCTGCAAGGATGGGCATGCTTAACGCATTTTCTCTTGGAGGAATGGGACAGTTATAACCAGTAGTATAAGCACAATAAGGATTGTAGGCCTTATTAAAATCCAATTGATAATAACCAGTACTTAAATCAGCAATTTTCAAATCAAGATAACGCCCGCTTCCATAAGTTTCCAGTCCAGTAGTAGAATCGGTAAATGGAATAAAAAGATAGTCTTTGTATTCGGGTTTGCTTGCCAGGTCGCTCGATTGATAAATAGTAAGCGTTGCTTCCTCTGATTGTACCTTAAAATGTAGCTTTCCATAGCGGATAAAATATTTCACCTGAATTTTCTGCCCACTTGTTTTGATGCCTATTCTAGTGCTGTCAGTAATTTTTTCAAAGCTGGCTAATACTGAATAAGCTTGATTAACTGCATAAAAACGAAAATGCTTTTTATCCTTGCCCAATACTACTTCATGAGCAGCAACATAATTTTTTTGAAAAGCAAGGGTTGCATCCTTGAATGTTTGTTGGTCAGTATTTTGAGCAGATAAATTTGAAAAAGTAAATAAAGCCAGGATTAAAAAATTAATATGGCAACACCGAAAAGATAAAATGGTCATTGGTCCCTAATTTAATTCATCATTAATACATTCACACTTCTTTGTAAGATATTGAAAGCTATTTCGGCCATCAGGTTTTCCTTGTCCAGCGTAGGGTTTACCTCTGTAATTTCAAAACAACAGATTTTTCTGTGTTGCATAAATTTGCTGATCAAATCTTCTGCTTCTCTTTCTTTTAAGCCATTGCTTACTGGTGTGCCAGTTCCCTTGCTAATGGAAGAATCGAGACTGTCTACATCAAAACTTACATAGATATCAGTACAATCACTTAGATAGCGAATTACTTTTCGATATACAATTTCCGCACCATTTCTTCTGATATCTCCTGTGGTGATGACTTTAATACCGTGTTTTTCTATTAAATGTTTTTCTTCCTTTTCAAAATCGCGTAAAGAAATTAAAACAACATCTTCTGGCAAAACCTTTGGAGAAATTTTCCCCAATGATTTTAATTGTTCCCAAAGCCGATGTGTTATTTCATCCAGATCATGAATTTTATATTCCTCATTATCTTCTGCAATAGCTGTAGCCAATGGCATGCCATGCATATTGCCAGAGGGAGTGGTATAGGGGGTATGTAAGTCGGCATGTGCATCAATCCAAATGACACCCAATTTACTTTTTGGTTTAGCCATTTTTATACCAGCAATGGTACCACCAGCATTGCTATGATCGCCACTGATGACCACTGGAAAAAAATTACCTTTGATAGATTCACTTACGGCCTTACTGATTCTTTCATACATCGTTAATACCCCTTGAATTCTTTTGGCATAGGGTGATTGGATGGGCTCAAACAATAATTTATTTTCTACTTCAATTTTTTCGGAGGGAAAATGAACAAAGAAATTGCTCATAAAATCAAGTGCTGCAATTTTAATTGCTTCAACACCTAAACTGGCGCCTCTGGTACCAGCTCCAATTTCGGATGGCACTTCTATTAGTTTTATATTTTTCATATCGCTTTCCCCAGCTAGGGGAGTTGATTTACTATAAAATTACAACTTTCCCTCAAAGGCTGGTTTTCCTTTAATGGTACCCTTGGCTCCGAGGATTGTAAATCGTACAAACATATCCTCATTATACCATTTTTCTTTTTTGGTATCCGTTATCACTGCTCGGTGTTCTTTCATTTGATAGGCAAAGTTTTTCATGGCCGCTCTGTTCTCCCAAATACTAAAAGTGGCTTGCTTCAGCCAAGGAACTTCCCCAATGCCCAATGACCCCCAAAAACCTTCAGCAGCTGCCATTTGGTTGGCAACAGCATCTACCCTTGACCAAAATGACTTTAGTTTACTGAAACGTATGCTAGCGCGGGTAAGTATGGCAACGGGGCCTGTATTTTCAGTTTTCAGCGGTAAATCTCCAAAAACCTTCTTGCCATCCCAGCTGCCATGGCCCTCCGTGGGACTTAAATAAATGGTCCAAGATTCACAACCAAACAGGCGTAGCCAGTTGGCTATAAAAGTTCCATAAAGCAGGGATAAGTCCAGTTCGGCTTCTTTGTTTGTAAGACTGGCTGTTTCTAAATCGGTCGGATATACAGCCAAAATACCCCACTGTTGCCAATCGGGTGTTTTATCAAAATGCCCATTTTTACCAGACCCCAGCAGCTTCCAAAAACTTATTTTTTTGTTGAGCCACAGTGGAATACGGTGAATAGCCATGGCCAATAAAGCAATGGCTATATATCGGCGGCGGTATCGGATAATTGTTAAAGTAACAGTCATTGTTAACAGTTGAGTGCAATATACAAAGCAAATAATCGTTATACGAAGGAGTTATTTATGAGAGTAACTAACTTAGTTTGTGCTTGAATTTAATGATTGCCTGTCGGTTCTCCGATGGGCATTATTTTTATCGCATAAAAAAACCGTTTCGTTGCTGCGAAACGGTATTATTATAAGCACTTGTATAATTAAAATTGCTCTAGTTTGCTAAAAAAGAAATCAGCTTCAATTTTTGCATTCTCATCACTGTCACTGCCATGAACAGCATTCTCACCTACATTAGCAGCATATAATTTACGAATGGTTCCCTCTTCTGCATTGGCAGGATTGGTAGCACCAATTAATTTCCTAAAATCTTCTACCGCATTATCTTTTTCAAGAATGGCAGCAGTAATAGGACTGCGGCTCATGAAATCAACTAGTTCACCATAAAAAGGGCGTTCTTTATGCACTTCATAAAACTGACCCGCTTTTTCTTTGCTAAGTTGGATCATTTTCATGGCTACAATACGGAAGCCAGCAGCATTGATTTTTGCTAAAATAGCACCGGTAAATCCTTTTTCAGTTGCATCCGGCTTAATCATTGTGAATGTTCTATTACTCATGGGTATTTTTTTTGAGCTGCGAAGGTAAGGAATTTTAGTGGAGAGAGAATGAGGTGAAGGGTAAGATTGAGCCCGCCCGGATGACTCGGTCGGACGGGGTAAGGTTTATTATTCGATTAACAGTGCTTTAAATCCAAAACTGGAAACTTTGCCTTACTTTTGCCGCCGATTTATGCTACCAATAGAAAATATATTCCCCTTATTGAGTCAACCACGAAAAGTGGTCATTACTACTCATCAGAAGCCTGATGCCGATGCCATGGGGTCATCTCTGGCTTTGTATCATTTTTTGAAACAATTCGGACATGAGATTACAGTAATATCACCTACCAATTGGGCTAATTTTTTAAGTTGGATGCCCGCTGCAAAGCAAGTGCTCGATTATGAAAGTCCAAATGAAAAAGCAAGGGATGCCATCAAAGCGGCCGATTGGATTTTCTGCCTTGATTTTAATACGCTTAGTCGTACCAAAAATATGGCCGATAAATTATTAGAAGCTCCAGGCGAAAGAATATTAATTGATCATCATCGCGAACCACAAACTGCGGTATTTGCATACGGCATCAGCGATACCGGAAAAAGCAGCACAGCTGAAATGGTTTATGATTTCATCATTGGTGCGGGACATGCTGATAAAATCAATAATGAAATTGCCGAGTGCATTTATGCTGGTGTGATGACCGATACGGGTTCTTTCCGTTTCCCAAGTACTACTTCTAGCGTACACCGCATGGTAGCCGATTTAAAGGATAGGGGACTACAACAAAGTATTATCCATGAAAATCTTTTTGACAATCACAGCGAAGAAAGGTTTCGATTTTTTGGACACATATTGTTGAATAGACTGGAAATGTTTTATGAATTCAATGCCGCCCTAATTGCAATTCCTCAGGCCGATTTGATTAAGTTTAATATTCGTACAGGCGATACCGAAGGATTAGTTAATTTCCCATTGAGTATTCAAGGCATAAAATTGGCTGCAGTTGTAATCGACAGAGGAGAAGAAAGAAAAAGTAGCTTTAGAAGCAAGGGCAATTTTGATGTGAATAGCTTTGCAAGAAAATATTTCAATGGCGGCGGGCATTTTAATGCGGCAGGCGGACAAAACAAAGAAACATTACCCGAAGTAGTGGACATGTTTAAGAAAGCCTTACAAGAAAATAGAGATCAATTAAGCAGTTATAATTTTTAATAAAATAAATCAAAATGAAAAAGTTTTTTTATTTAGTAAGTGTGGCATCCCTGCTATTAGCTGGTTGTCAAGAAGGATTTAAGAAAACCAGTGGTAACTATGAGTATAAAATCATTGGTGGTGGATCTGGTCCCAAAGTAAATCAAGGTGAATACATGCAGATTCATTTTAAAAATTGGACCAATGTTGGTAGCAAAGATTCTACGTTGGAAGACACCCGCGACGCCTTCCCTCAAATGAGTCGTTTTGATTCTGTATCTATACCCAAAGAAGTATATGATATCTATAAGAAATTAGGAAAAGGCGATAGTGCTGTAGTGCGTATTTTGGCTGATACCCTTTTCAAAAAAATGGGCAGAGAATTGCCTCCATTTATTAAAAAAGGCAAATTCATCTACACCAGTATTAAAGTGCTAGACATTTTCAAAACATCTGCTGAAGCCGAAGCTGCTAATAAAGCTGCCATGCTGGAAGCAAAGCCAAGAATTTATCAAAAACAAATCAAGTTTATTGAAAGCGATTTGGCTAGCAAAAAAGCAGATATCGAAAGAGACTCAAAAATCATTGAAGCTTATTTAGCGAAGAATAATATCAAAGCTGCTAAAACTACTTGGGGTACCTATATCTCTTTCCAAAATGAAGGAACGGGGGATAAAGTTAATCCTGGAAGTATCGTTACAGTAAATTATACTGGCCGCACATTAGACAGTGGTAAAGTATTTGACAGCAATGTAGATCCTGCTTTTGGTCAAGGACAACCTTATGAAGTTGTATTGAGTCAATTGGGATCTGTTATTTATGGTTGGACGGATGCGTTGATGCAAATGAAGAACGGATCAAAGGCTACTGTTTATATTCCTTCTTCTTTAGGGTATGGTACTCAGGGAAGAGAACCTTCCATCAAACCTAACGATAACTTGATTTTTGAAATGGAAATTAAATCTGTAATTAGCGAAGACGTTTATCGTGCTAAACAAGAAGAAGCACAAAAGAAATTCATGGAAGAACAAAAAAGAGTCAATGATAGTCTTCAGAATGCTGCCAAACAAGACAGCCTGACGAATAGCAAAAAATAATTGATTAAATAAATTAGGAGCGCCATCAGTTTACTGATGGCGCTTTTTTATATGCTTGAATAAGTTGCACGGCCTCTCTTGCCTCTTTTACATCATGCACCCTTAGTATAGAAGCCCCTTGCAAAAGTGCAATGGTATTTAAAACGGTGGTGCCATTCAGTGCATCATCGGGAGTAGTTGCTAGGGTCTTATAGATACTTGCTTTTCTGCTTAAGCCAGCCAATATTGGTTTTCCTAGTAGTTGAAATGCCGAGAGCTGCTGCAACAATTGAAAATTATGATCAATCGTTTTTCCAAAACCAAAGCCAGGATCAATGATAAGGTCTTTAATGCCTGCTGATTGGCAGGCGGCTATTTTTTTTACAAAATAGTCCATCACTTCTTTAACTACATTTTCATAGTGAGGATGATCTTGCATGCTTTCTGGCCTTCCTTGCATATGCATGCATATATATGGCACCTGTAGGGAAGCAACAGTAGGAATCATTAAGGGGTCCATTTCGCCCCCACTGATGTCGTTTACAATACGTGCACCGGCCTGTACTGCCGCATTGGCTACTGCCGACTGATAAGTATCAACAGAAATAATACAATCAGGATATTTTTCCAAAATGGATTGAATAACAGGTAGTATCCTTTCTGTTTCAATGCTGGCACTCAGCCTTTCGCTGCCAGGCTTGGTCGTTTGCCCACCGATATCTATTATGGCGGCACCTTCTGCTAACATTTTGCCAGTAATGGCCAATAGGTCCTCCTGTAAATGACCCTTGTAAAAGGAATTATCGGTGATATTTAGAATACCCATCACAAGGGGCGTTTCTAACAACAATAATTTACCGCGGCAGTTTAATGTAAACATTAATTGAATTCAGTTATTTTTGACGAAGCAATGGTGCTACAAATTTCAAATTGATTAACAATATTAATCAATTCGTGAAAAATATTACATCTAACATTAAAAAGGAACTAAAATAATGAGCGATACCAATCTTCAATATGATCAGGCCATAGAATCCTGTCAGGAAATATTTTTAAAGAAAACAAAGGATTATGGTACTTCTTGGAGGGTTTACCGTACTATTTCGGTAGCCGATCAAATTTATATCAAAGCCAAAAGAATTCGTACTATTCAGGAATTGGGAGAACAAAAAATAGGGGATGATATCATCAGCGAATTCAAGGGCATATTAAATTATGGAATTATCGGATTGATTCAGCTAGATATTAACCAAGATGAAGTGGAAGAATTGCCATATGAACTAGTAGCGAAAAAGTACAATGAAAAAGTAACAATCTCCAAAAAGTTGATGATGGATAAGAACCACGATTACGGGGAAGCTTGGCGCGAAATGAGTCAGGAGAGTTTCGTTGACCTGATACTAGCAAAAATTTTACGCATCAAACAAATATTATCTAATAAAGGGCAAACCATCATTAGCGAAGGAATTGATGCTAATTTTTATGATATCATTAATTATGCAGCGTTTGGATTGATATTAATTGGGGAAGAAGTGCATAGTGCATAGTTTTAAGTTTTTAGTTGTTGGTTTTTAGTTTGAAGAAGATAATACTTACAAATAATTTTATTAATGAAAATTCTTGTCAATAGCGCCAGGTTACTGGTAGGATTACTTTTTATTTTTTCGGGTTTGGTGAAAGCCATTGATCCATTGGGGTTAAGTTACAAAATGCAGGAATTCTTTGAAGCCTGGGCAGCCGCTGGGTATCTTAAAGGACTCCTGACTGCATTGACCAACTATGCCCTTCCTTTTGCAATTATCATGATTGCCCTCGAAGTTATATTGGGCCTTGCGCTTTTAATTGGTTGGCAAAAAAAAATCAGTACCTGGCTATTATTGCTGTTAACCCTCTTCTTTACTTTTTTAACCAGCTATGTTTTATTTAGTGGTAAAATACGTGCCTGTGGTTGTTTTGGCGATTGCATTCCATTGACGCCCTTACAAACCTTTTCTAAAGATTTGGTTTTGCTCTTGTTGATTTTGGTTATCATGGGGGGGCGTAAATATATACAGCCATTGTTTTCTACTGTGGTTAATCTGGGATTAATAACGTTAATGACTATCCTAATATTTGGATTACAATGGTATGTATTAAACCATCTTCCCTTAGTAGACTGTTTGCCTTTCAAAAAGGGAAGCGATTTGTTGGAAGGTCGTAAAATGCCAAAAGATGCAGTGCCTGATAAATATGATTATGTATTTGTGTATGAAAAAGCGGGTCAACAAAAAGAATTTAAATTGGCCACTGGTTTGCCAGATAGCACTTGGAAATTTGCCGACCGCAAGCAAATTTTAATTGAAAAGGGAAAAAATAACACACCCCTTATCAATGATTTTATGATGAAAACAGCCAACGACAATGATACAACAGAAGCGATTCTTAGTCAGCCAGGCGAATACTATTTATTGTTCATGAAAGAAGTGCCTGTACTAAAGGACCCGCTTACCAGTTGGCGTGCAGATATTGATTTTATATTAAAAGCCAATGCCAAGGGTAAGCCAGTTTTTGTAATTACGGCTCAAACAAAAGCAACAGCCACTCGATTTAATATTAGCATAGAAGGGAAGGCCTTGCCTATTCCCATCTTTACCGCTGACGCAACGGCGATTAAAACAGCTGCAAGAGCCGACATTGTATTGTATCAAATGAATGGCCCCTTAGTAGTTAATAAATGGGCTGCGGCAGATATCGCTAGGGTTGCCAAGGGATGGAAATAAAAAAATAGTATTCGGGGAACTGCTAATAATGGGGCCTTTACTCAATCGCATTTCCCTTATTTTTGTATAACCACAAAAATTCTTTTAATGCCATTTGCAAAAGGAAAGCTAATTGCGATCGGAGGTGCCGAAGATAAAGGTACTGATCTGGAGAAGGGTGAAATACATAGAAACAATCTCAATTTTTTTGAACTGGGAATCCTTCGTCGAATTGTGGAGGAAGCTGGTGGCCCACTGAGCCGCATAGAAGTAATCACTACTGCTAGTATGATACCGTATGAAGTGGGAGATAATTACCTGAATGCATTTGGGAAAATCGGATGTACCAATATTGGGTTGATGCATATTCGCAATCGTGCTGATACAGCAGTGACTGATTACCTCGACAGGATTCGAGCATGTGATGCAGTAATGTTCAGCGGCGGTAATCAATTGCGTTTAAGCGTTACCGATGGAGGAACAGAATTTCTGAATATTTTAAAAAAACGTTATCAAGAAGAAGCAGGCTTTGTAATAGCGGGCACTTCTGCCGGTGCTATGGCTATGAGCCAAACCATGATTTATGAAGGCAATGCAAGTAGGGCTCATCTTAAAGGTGAATTAAAAATGACCAGCGGATTGGGTTTTATCAATTCTGTCATTATAGATAGTCATTTTGAAAAAAGAGGAAGATTCAGCCGGTTGGCACAAGCCGTATCTACCAATCCTGACTGTATTGGTATTGGATTGGGCGAGGATACTGGTATGTTGATTACAGAAGGAAACAAAATGGAAGCCATCGGAAGTGGCTGTGTAATTATTTTAGACGGCCATGAAATTGGCTATAGTAATATTGCGGATATCCCTGATGGTAATCCTTATAGCATCGAAAATTTAAAAGTACATTTCTGTGAAAAAGGAAATGGTTATCTGGTAAGCGAAAGAAAATTTTTGTCTGAAGTAAGCGAAGGGGCTGTTATCAAAAAACAGGTCAACGTAGAATAAATCATTTACCCCACCTATAAGTAGTAATGGAGATGCCGGCTAAATCTAGCACCCGATCTACCACAGTGGCTGCCATTGCTTCGATGGTGGTAGGTTTGCTATAAAAAGAAGGAGTAGCCGGACAAATGATACCACCCGCCAACGTAATGGCTTCCATATTTCGAATATGAATCAAATTGTAAGGCGTTTCTCTCGCCACACAAATTAATTTTCTTCTTTCTTTTAATATTACATCGGCGGCCCTCGTAATTAAATCATTGGATAGCCCATTGGCAATTCTTCCTAAGGTACCCATGCTGCAAGGAATAATAATCATGGTATTGTACTGGCCCGATCCAGAGGCAAAGGGTGCATTGAAATCAGTTGGCTGAAAAAATTTAAAAGGACTATTTTGTCCTTTATAGGACGCAGCATCTTCCTCCAATTCTGTTTGCCATACGGTATGTGCATTATCGGTCATAACAATCGATACTTCCTGCCATTGATCTCTTAGCAACAATAGTTTATCTAATAAAACCTTGGCATAGATAGCGCCACTGGCTCCCGTAATAGCAATTGCAATTTTATTCATCTCGAAATATATGTTGCTCTAAGCTACTAAACAAATTCTGATGCAAAAGGTTAAGGACTTGCATTATTTAATTAATATGTCGTCGAAGGAATTCAAAACCAGTAATTCCTTAACTACAAATCACTGCATTTGAATTTACTTGACATAATTAATTAGTAAAATGCCTTTATTATTCAAATGAGGCGAAGTTCTTTTTTAAAAACCACGTATCTTTGTTTTTTCATAGGATAAGGTTTAATGGTTAATGGTTTTTTGATTAGTACCGGGTTTCTTTCCAGAAACCCGTTTTTGTTTGAGCTATATTCCGCCAATAAAATAGAGGTTGAAATTCAATCTTATTTCCCTAATTTGATGCCATAATTATTTCAATGGCTGCAAGCAATCCTTCACTTCAAAGACACCTGGGACTTTTTCAGGCTACCGTATTAAACATGATTGATATGGTAGGCATTGGGCCTTTTATCAGTCTGCCCATTGTAATAGGCTACCTAGGCGGTATGTATATCTGGGCCTGGTTGGTAGGTGCGCTACTTTCTTTGGTAGATGCAATGGTTTGGAGCGAACTGGGAGCTGCCTACCCCTTAGCAGGGGGGAGTTATAATTTTTTAAAAGAGGCCTATGGTAAAAATAAGATGGGTAGGATGATGAGCTTTCTATATGTTTGGCAAACTGTAATACAAGCCCCATTAGTTGCCGCCTCTGCCGCCATCGGATTTTCGCAATACCTTGGTTATTTAGTAAATCTAGATGCCTGGCAATCGAAGGCTATATCCGGATTGGTTATTTTATTTATTACATTTTTATTATATAGGAAAATTGACAGTATTGGAAAAATCGGCGTTCTATTGTGGTCTGGCGTAATACTCACCATTGGTTGGATCATTATCGGAGGGATACAACACGGACATTTTTTTCAACCATTACAAGAAATGGGAAATGATTTCTCCTGGAATATTTTATTCTCCTTTGTATTTGGCCAAGCTTGCGTTAAAACCATTTATAGTTATTTGGGTTATTACAATGTTTGCCACTTGGGCGGAGAGATAAAAAATCCGGGTAAAAATATTCCCCGCAGTATGTTTGTTTCTGTAGTAGGTATTGCAATATTGTATATAGCAATGAACTTAAGCGTTACCAGTGTTATACCATGGCAGGAGATTAAAGCCATCAATGACAGCGGGGCCAATACATTTATTGTAAGTAGTTTTATAGAACGATTATATGGAAAAGCGGCCGCCAATATTGCCACAGTGATGATTCTATGGGTAGCCCTGGCTTCTTTGTTTGCAGTGATGCTTGGGTATTCCCGCGTTCCCTATGCTGCTGCAGTTGATGGTGCCTTCTTCAAAATATTTGGAAGATTGCATCCCACAAAAAATTTCCCCTACATTTCCTTATTAGTACTAGCAGGCTTTGCTTTTGTTTTTAGCCTGCTATTTAAAATGAAACATGTTATTGATGGAATATTGGCCATGCGCATCATGGTTCAGTTTGTAGGACAGGCAATTGGAGTAATGTTGTTGCGGCGCAAAAATGGGATTACTCATCTTTCTTATAAAATGCCTCTTTACCCATTGCCGGTTTTATTGGCGATTGCATTATGGCTATTTATATTTTATGCCACTGGCCTCACTATCATCGTTTCCTTTCTTGCAGTTTTCGGTACAGGGCTTATTGTTTACTTGTTGATGGCGAAGTTCAATCGTCAATGGCCCTATGAGACGAAAAGTTGAAGTTGCGGTGGAATTGTATTCAGCTTTTCTTTCCATTGCAGGGAATAATATTTTCAATTTTGCTCATCCCAAATCACTTATATATTATTAAAATATCGTCTATTCGTTCGGTATAGCATCTATCGAAAAGGCAATCGCATTTTTGGGCAAGGTTTTTGAATTGTACTGTTAGGGTAAATGTTGATAGGGGATGCTAATTTTAACATCATTATATTTTTCTTATGCCTTGCTGCATTGGTTTGAGCTTTACTTTTGCTAAAAGCAAGCAGCACAAAAAGTAAATCATGAAAGTATTATTTCTTATTTTGGGTTCTATTTTATTTCAGTCCAATTCTAATTGGGGCAAAAATTTTGAAGAAGCCAAAGTACTGGCTACCCAAAAGCATCAATTGATACTATTGAATTTTTCTGGTAGTGATTGGTGCGGACCTTGCATACGATTAAAAAGAGAGGTTTTCGGAAATGAAGTTTTCATACATTTTGCAGATGATAATTTGGTACTGGTCAATGCCGATTTCCCCCGCAGTAAAAAAAATGAATTGAGTAAAGAACAGACCAAACAAAATGAAAATTTAGCGGATCGATATAACCCCAAGGGGCGTTTTCCTTTTACACTTTTAGTATCGCCAGACGGTAAAGTGTTAAAAACATTTGATGGATTTCCCAATGAATCTGTAGATGAATTTGTAGATGAAATAAAATCGGTTCGCAATGCTTACAGCCACTGATACAGTAAGGACTGATACTGCCATTTTCAAAAAGGTACTCAAACTAATGGGCAACCGATTTGAAATTTCAGTAGTAGCCCCTATAGCAGATGAAGCATGGGCTTATAATTGCATTGATGCAGCTGTAACTGAAATCAGTAGAATTGAAACATTATTGACGACCTATTCAACGGCTAGTCAAACTTTTTCTATTAATGAAAATGCAGGCATATCACCTGTGCCAGTAGACGAAGAAGTTTTTCAATTGATTCAACGATCGAAAAGAATTTCCTCCTTAACGCAAGGTGCTTTTGATATCAGTTATGGATCGGTAGATAAAAGCCTCTGGAATTTTGATAAAAATATGCAATCACTGCCCGAGGCCATCACCGCTAAAAAAATGGTTCGATTAATCAACTATCAACATATTCTTTTAGACGAACAAAAAAGAACTGTATTCCTGAAAGAAAAAGGCATGCGTATTGGTTTTGGTGGAATCGGAAAAGGATATGCAGCGGAAAGAGCCAAATACATTTTAAAAGAAAATGGGGTAGAACATGGGATTGTAAACGCTGCTGGTGATTTGGCTGCTTGGGGATTTCAGCCAGATGGAAAACCATGGACTATTGGTATTGCCAGCCCAGAAAATATTCACTTGCCATTTTCTTATATGAATATTACCGACATGGCCATTGCTACTTCGGGCAATTATGAAAAATTTATTGTCATTGATGGAAAAAAATATTCACATACCATTGACCCTAAAACAGGACTTCCAGTACACGGCATCAAAAGTGTTACTATTTTAAGTCACAATGCCGAAATTGCCGATGCCATGGCAACTCCCGTTATGATTATGGGAATTCGCGCTGGGTTGGATATGATTAATCAAATGAAAAACATTGCCTGTATCATTATTGATGAACAGGATACTATTTACCATTCAAAAAATATACAACTACGATGAAGCTCACACAAAAAAAATGTATGCTGATTACTGTATTCGCTGGTAGTTTATTGGGCAGTAGCTGTACTGCTGTGAAAGAATACCAAAAGAACAGACTCAATGATGGCGAGATGACACTCAGTGCTCGCAAAGTGCAGAAAACGGAAATGAGTTTTCAAACCTATCGCGAAGGAGCTTCCGGTGCCAATGGTGGCAAAACGGGCGGAGGATGTGGTTGTAATTAATTTAAAAATATTTAATATAGCAATATGCGTAAAACCTGTTTAGTAGTGGTTGGTATTTTTCTGCATTTTTTCAGCGGCTTTGCTCAGTCGTCTACAGATAGTGGTTATGAAAGTAGAAAACTCAAATTGGAAGAAGTGAATCTGGTAAGTAGTTACTATCATCAAGAGGGCAACAATAGCGCAGTTACTGGTGGTATTGGTACTGAAAAATTAACTGATTTCGCCAATGTAATTGATGTGAAACTTAGCAAATACGATAGAAAATATCGCAAACACACTTTTACACTCGAAGCTGGCGTAGATGCCTACAGCTCTGCTTCCTCTGATATGGTAGATTTAAAGGCCAACTCCTCTGCCTCTTTTAGTGATATCCGTTTTTATCCTTCAGTGAATTGGACGGTGGAAAACGAAAATAAAGGAACAACAGTTGGATTTAATGCTTCCTCTTCTTTTGAATTTGATTATACCAGTTTTGGAATAGGGGCCAGTTTTGGAAAAAAATCTAAAGACAACAATCGAGAATTGAATCTAAAGGCACAGGCCTTCTTTGATCAAGTATCGCTGGTAACACCTACTGAGCTGAGGCCGGGTGGTGGAGCTCGAAGGGACGAGGATGATTATGCTAGCTCCGCTCGAAATTCTTATAGCGGTTCTGTGTCTGTATCACAAATTATTAATAAGCGTCTACAGCTAATGGTTATTATGGACCTGATTAAACAACAGGGCTTACTCAGTTTGCCCTTTCACCGGGTTTATTTCAACAATAATTCCATGTTGGCAGAAAAGCTTCCCTCTTCTCGTTTAAAAATTCCATTGGGTTTCAGGGCCAATTATTTTCTGGGTGACCATATCATCCTTCGGGCTTTTTACCGTTATTATCAAGATGATTGGGGATTGAAAGCGCATACCATTGACATGGAAACGGCATTAAAAATAAATCCATTTATTTCTGTTACCCCTTTTTACCGCTATTATGATCAAACTGCTGTTGATTATTTTGCTCCCTACAAAATCCATGCAGTAACAGCTGCTTTCTTCACCAGTAATTATGATTTATCGAAATTCAATAGTAGTTTTTTTGGAACAGGTGTTCGACTAACACCTCCCAATGGTGTGTTTGGTTCATCACATTTTAATATGTTGGAATTACGTTACGGACATTACAGCCGAACCAATGGACTAAATTCAAATATTATAAGCCTCCACCTTAAGTTCAAATAAAAGAATAAAAAAAATCCCATTGAAAAATGGGATTTTTTTATTAAGCTTTTTCAGCCATATCGGGTATATTATCTGCCTTGTATAAACCAGCATCAAGCTTTTTCTTAGTGGCCTCAAAAGCAGCCAATGTTTCATCTACATCTTCAAAACTATGTGCTGCAGTGGGGATGATTCGATAAATAATATCTCCTTTTGGAATAACAGGATATACTACAATCGAACAGAAAATATGATAGTTTTCCCGAAGGTCCATCACCATTGAAGTTGCTTCTGGCACATCACCTTTCATATAAATAGGCGTCACTGGACTATTGGTATTGCCTATGTTAAATCCTCTTTCTTTTAAACCATTTTGTAGCCTGGCAACATTGGCCCATAATTTTTCTCTCAACTCAGGCATGGTCTTCACCATTTCCATCCGCTTCAACATCCCCTCTACAATAATCAATGGCAAGCTCTTCGCAAAAATTTGAGAGCGAACATTATACCGCAGATATTTTAAAACTGCTTTTGGTCCAGCAATGAAAGCACCAATACTACCCATGCTTTTTACAAATGTGCTGAAATATAAGTCAACTCCATCCTGACAACCTTGTGCTTCATCTGCTCCTGCACCTGTTGGTCCCATATAGCCAAAACCATGCGCATCATCAATTAATAACCTGAATTCATATTTCTTTTTAAGTGCTACAATTTCTTTTAAAATACCTTGCTCGCCATCCATTCCAAAAACACCTTCTGTAATTACCAGAATGCCGCCACCATTTTTGGCCGCCAATTCAGTGGCTCTTTGCAATTGCTTTTCACAATCTTCAATATCATTGTGTTTAAAAGCATAACGATGTCCCATGTGAAGACGAACACCATCCACAATACAGGCGTGTGATTCAGCATCATATACAATTACATCCCTGCGATTAACCAATGCATCAATACAACTCATGATACCTTGGTAACCAAAATTGAGTAACATAGCATCCTCTCTGCTTACAAAATCACTGATTACTTTTTCTAAAGCCTCATGTTTATCAGAGTTGCCACTCATCATGCGAGCACCCATTGGATTACCCATACCATATTTTTCGGCTGCAATGGTATCTATTTTCCTTACTTCGGGGTGATTTACTAAGCCTAAGTAATTATTCAAACTCCACACAATCATTTCTTTTCCCCTGAAATTCATCCGAGGATTCAGTTCTCCTTCGAGTTTTGGGAAGGCAAAATAACCATGTGCCCTATCCATGTATTGTCCAAGTGGACCACCATCTTTCACTAATTTTTCAAAAACGTCCATGCTGATGATTGTTTTTAAAGCCTGTACGACGACAGGCAGTTAACGATATTCTATACATATCCTTTAAATCGGGATAGTAAGGGTTAAATATGCTTAAGCGTTGGCAAAAATACGGTAAATCAGCATTTATACAAAACCCCGATTAAGGTTAAAAGCTTTCCTTTATATGATATTCGTCAGTACGCTTGAATTAAATATATTGCTGGGCCACTAGTTTATTTTTTTATTAAAAATTGAATTCTCCTACTATTCAATTAATTGGTAAAGCAATAAACTGCCTACATTTGTTTTTTAAATGAAAATTATGATTCGTAAAGCTTTATTATTTCCTCTTTTTGTGCTGATTGCATTGGCAACACAGGCACAAAACCCCAAGCCAAAATTAATTGTGGGACTAGTAGTTGACCAAATGCGTTGGGATTATCTATACCGTTTCAAAGACCTCTATGGGGCCAATGGCTTCAAACGTCTATTGCGAGAGGGCTTTACTGCTGAAAATGCGATGATTCCCTATGTACCCACCTATACTGCCGTGGGTCATTCAACTATCTATACCGGAAGCGTACCCGCTTTTACAGGTATTGTAGGCAATAACTGGTATGATGCTGCAGCCAATAAATTCATGTATTGTACAGATGATTCTACCGTTAGTACAGTAGGCAATACTGGAAAAGCTGGAAAAATGAGTCCAGCTAATTTGTGGACTACCACCATCACCGATGAATTAAAATTGAGCAATAATTTCAAAAGCAAAGTAATTGGCATTGCATTAAAAGACAGAGGGGCTATTCTGCCTGCCGGACATAGTGCCAATGCAGCCTATTGGTACGATGGCGGCAAGTGGATTACTAGCACTCATTATATGAATGAACTGCCTACCTGGGTTGCTAAATACAATGAAAAAGATGTGGTAGCAAAATACATGAGCACCGATTGGAATACATTATTACCCATTGATAAATATGATTTAAGTACGGCAGATGACAAGCCCTATGAAAATGCTATTCGCGGTGAGAAAACCGTGGTGTTCCCTCATCTTCTATCAAAGATAGAAGACAAGGATAAATATGAAGCATTCCGAACTACCCCTTATGCCAATTCATTCACATTGGATTTCGCCAAAGCGACCATCGAAAATGAAGCACTGGGTAAAAACAATGTAACCGATTTTTTAGCAGTAAGCATTTCTTCCACCGATTATATTGGTCATTCTTTTGGACCTAATTCAATAGAAATTGAAGACACTTATTTGCGATTGGACAAAGACATCGAAGGCTTTTTGAATTACCTGGATGCAAAGGTTGGTAAAGGAAACTATACCTTATTCCTATCTGCCGATCATGGAGTGGCACATATACCTGCATTTTTAAAAGAACACAAATTACCCGGTGGTACCATGGAAGAAATGGAATTGGTGAAAGACTTGAATAAAGCCATTGAGCAAAAATTCGCTATAAAAAATGCTATTAAAACCGTGATGAATTACCAGGTTTATCTAAATAAGAAAAGTATTCTTGATCAGGGAAAAACAATAGCAGAATTAAAAGATTTTATCATTGCTACTTTAAAAGAAGAAGATTATATCGTTGCTGCATTTGATTTGAATGCCATTCAGAGTACTTCACTTACTGCACCACAAAGAGAAATGATGATCAATGGATACAATCCCAAACGCAGTGGCGACATTCAATTTACTTTCAAATCGGGCTACTTCGATGGCGGTGCAAAAGGTACCACCCATGGATTATGGAATCCATATGATGCACATATTCCTTGTGTGTTTTTTGGATGGGGTATCAAACCAGGTAAAACAAATAGAGAAACCTATATGACGGATATTGCACCAACCATCGCAGCTTTATTGCAAATTCAAATGCCTAGTGGTTCTGTAGGGAAAGTGATTACTGAATTGATAAAATAATTCATGTTATCAATTCAGTGTAAGTATAAAATAAAAAGTCCTTTTGGACTTTTTATTTTATTGAATATATTCTTTCCAAACAGCAATCGGTACTAAGCCTGTCCAGCCACAAAAATCTTTTCTCGATTGATTGCCAGGTTCAATAAAATCAGGTGCATAGTTTTCCCAAAAAGTGCCTGTTTTTACATACACATCGGCCACTGCTTTATAATATTTTTTCCGCCTCCGTGTGTGTTCCCTTTCTTAGGCAAGCCACTACTTCCATCCGTGAGCCGCCGCCGCCTTGTCTCCTGACAAGCGGCACAAACCGTTAAGAACTATTTTCATAAATTAGTAAAATGAAAACTACCTACCCTATTTACTGGCCACAATTTTATACGGCTACTATTTATCAATGGAAACATCTTCTTACAGAAGATAAACACAAAGACATAATAATTGAAAGCTTAAAGTTTTTAGTACATGAAAAACGGATAGTACTTAATGCTTTTGTTATTATGAGTAATCATATTCATCTGATATGGCAGCCATTGTTTGGTTTTACTACTTCTGATATCCAGGCATCATTTATGAAATACACTGCACAGCAGTTAAAGCGAATGTTAACAAAAAACAATCAAGAAACTTTAACCGAATTTAAGGTAAATAAATATGACCGTACTTATCAAATATGGAAACGAGAGGCTTTAAGCATTGAGCTGATTACCCCTGCAGTGTTTAATCAGAAGTTGGAATATATTCATTACAATCCAGTTAGAGCTGGTTTATGCAGCAATCCAGAAGAGTATAAGTATTCATCTGCAAAGTTTTATTATGGTGGAAAGGATAGCTTTGAAATATTGACACATTATTCAGGAAATTAATATGGGCTTAATGATTCCCGCTTGTCAGGAGACAAGGCGGGGGCGTTCTAATGGGAAAGTTGTTTAAATTTGAAGTGGGAGCACCCACGACGGCGAAAAAAGGAACCACCCATGGATTATGGAATCCTTATGATGCACATATTCCTTGTGTGTTTTTTGGATGGGGTATCAAACCTGGTAAAACAAATAGAGAAACTTATATGACGGATATTGCACCAACCATTGCAGCTTTATTGCAAATTCAAATGCCTAGTGGTTCTGTTGGGAAAGTAATTACTGAATTGATAAAATAATTCATGTTATCAATTCAGTGTAAGTATAAAATAAAAAGTCCTTTTGGACTTTTTATTTTATTGAATATATTCTTTCCAAACGGCAATCGGCACCAGTCCCGTCCAGCCACAAAAATCTTTTCTCGATTGATTGCCAGGTTCAATAAAATCAGGCGCATAGTTTTCCCAAAAAGTGCCTGTTTTTACATACACATCGGCCACTGCTTTATAATATTTTTTAGCAAGTTTTTTAGCCAATGCATGTTTATGATATCGCTCCAATCCTTTTATCACCATATAATTGGTAGGTGCCCAAACACTGCCCAACCAATATCCACCGTGTGCTTGATATTCTTTTTGATCGGCTGCATAAGTGGCTATAGGAATGGTTGTCCAGAATTCTTTTGGATTAGTAAGATGTGCTAAAAATACTTTTAATTTTTTTGCCGGAACTACCCCACCAATAAGGGTCCAAAACATACCAATATGTTTTCTTTTTATTTGTTGTCCATACCCAAGATCATAGTAGAAACCATCTTCTTCATTCCAGCAATATTCATTGATGGCATTTTTTACTTCCTCATGAAAATGACTATAATAGGGGAGGTCTTCTTCTTTGCCAAGGTATTGGGCGATGGTATTTAGATTGTCTGCAAACAAACACATTTGAGCCGAAGCATCTACCGATCTGCCCTGTTGATTCCATTTGCTATCGATACCATCATAATTAAATAGATCGGGGTGTAAATTTTTCATCGGAATGCCTTGTCCGTCATCTTGCCAGCCATAAGGATATCTTGGAATATTGTCCATGCCACTGCCCAACGAATCACTGAAAAATAATTTATCCTTCGCTTGATAATTGTTTATCCAATACTGAAAATGTTTTTTTAATAGCGGATAAACTTGTTGTAGTCTTTTCAAATCTTTGCTAATTGAAAATAATTCCAATTCTGCAAAAGCTAGCAAAGGTGGGTTCGCGCTCACTGGATGTTCCTTAGGCCAAAATGGTTTTCCCTCCGCTGTAAATTCACGGCAGATGAATCCATCGGTATCCATGCGGTCATAAAAATTATCTAAGGCATTGATGATGGGTAATTCGTTCTGGTGGTATTTGGCATAAGTAGCAATGAAACAAGTATCCCAATAAAATACACTGGGTGAAAAAGCTGCGTCTACAAATGGTTTTTTAAATACAGGATTATTAGCCCCTCCTCTTATTTTTTGCTTGCAAATGGCAAGTGCCTTTTCATACATTTCTTTTTGTAAGGCCAGGGGCACTTCCTCTTCATTGTAGGAGGCAAAAGCGGGTAGGTTGTAAAATAAGGTAGTCCCGGAGAGGAGCAAACTACTTTCAATGAATTTTCTTCGGGATTCCATGGTTGAATTGAAATGGTGAATAAAATATTTTTCAAAAATTCGTGTACAGTAATACGTTATTGAATTGGTTTCACACGTTTGTAACTGTATTCGTGCCTTTTAATCCATTCTAATTGTCCTGCTATTTGTACATCCTTTCTTTCTACCAATATATTTTTGCCAATGATATAAGTAGTTTTTATTAACGCAGGTTGGTGGTCATTGCCATCTGCACCCCTTTCTTCTGTGATGATAATCAAGTTGCCATCCATCAATTTATTTCTTGAAGTAACTGATGCTTTATTAATTTTTTGGAAATTTTCAGATAAGATTATTGTATCCGTAGCATTTGCTATGGGCTCGTTGGGGTAATGATGTTTAAATAGAAAATGATTGGAAATGCCAATTTGCTTAACTTCAAGATTGGCGGGCATTGTATAGGGGGTATTCGTGCTGTAGTCAAGATAACTAAGGCTTCCTTCCCATTGCCCTATTAAGTCTTTGAAATCTTTTTTAGTAATGCTAGGACTCGGCTGGGCTAGTGCTGTTTGCAGCCAAAATAGTATAACAAATAGTGCAAGACAAGTTTTAATGAATTTCATTGTATGTTTTTTCAAAATGGCTCGTCCCTAGATTTTGTTACTGGGTATAAATATATCAATTATATTTCGAGATTCTATCACTAAGCTAGTTTAACAATATTGACTTTGTTAAAATAAAATACTTTTCAAATAACATAAGCTTACAACTTTCTAATAGTTGGGAGAAAATTTTGTTTGAGGGCAGATTAACTGTGGAGGGGGAGTAACAAAGCATTCGCCCACAGCTATCGCTGTTGCGGGCATTGGAAATATTTTTTGAGAGAAGGAGGATTAACTGCGTTGATCCTT
>CAIOIZ010000153.1 GCA_903858475.1 uncultured Bacteroidota bacterium | reverse complement strand
TGGCGTTTTAAGTCGTTTTCAGAGCCATATTTTTCCATAAAAAAACCCCGATTATCATTGATAATCAGGGTTTTAGCTTATTTCTTGTTAGAAATGATGCGGAGAGCTAGGGATTCGAACCCCAGGACCTGTAACAGTCAACAGTTTTCAAGACTGCCGCAATCGACCACTCTGCCAGCTCTCCGCGGCAAAAATACGTATGAATCCCTTTCATCCCAAAAATCGGACTACTTAATTTCTTTTTCATTCATTATATTTACTAGCACAAACTCTTTCACATGGCCAATAACGTAGCTGCTATCCTCAAACGCAAGACAAAAAAAATTATCAGTATTTCACCTGAAGACACTACCCTGCAAGCTTTGCAAAAAATGGCAGACAACAATATTGGCTCTTTGGTGGTAATGAAAGATGAACAATACGTTGGTATTATATCTGAAAGAGATTATTCCAGAAAAGTGGTTTTGATGGGAAAACATTCACATGAAACACCTGTGGCCGAAATCATGAATACCGATTCCCCTATCGTGAGTCCACAACATAGTATAGAAGATTGCCTTGACATAATAACTAAAACGCATGCACGCTATTTGCCCGTATTGGAAAATGGTCATGTGGCAGGTATTATTTCTATCGTTGACCTAGTACATGAAACCAGTTTGATGTACAAAGAATCTGCCGACCAATTGAGGAGTTATATTACCAGTGCTTAATTTAATCAGCTGAATCAGGAATTTTATCTTTAATGACTACCAAGTCTTTTAAGGCAACTGTCATAGGCATGATACCCACCTGTAACAAAGCTTTCTTTCCTTTGATTTCCTTTACTATCCCTGTATTGCGGTTCTGCTTCATCTTTACTTTATCACCTACGCGCACATCCCCTCCTATTTCTTCAAACTTTTCAAGTATTTTTTTCTGTTGCCGCTCTGTTGTAAATTTTTCTTTTTGATTGCTTAACAAAGCACTGATGGTCTTTACTACTGCCGACTTGTCTTCTGCTCGCCTCCACTCCACCACCATCGCTTTTAATCTTCGCTCCATGTCCTTTAAATAATGCAACTTCTCTTCAGATATTTTATTCTGATGCTTCATTTTCTCTACTTCCTGCAAATGCACCTCTTTATTCAATACCCTTTGCATCTCTTTTTTCAATCTTTCATTTTCCTGCACTAATTGCCTGAGTTCACTTTTTTCTTTGTCTATTCTTTGCAAATCCTGCTCTGTACGATTCAATAATTTATCCAATGTAAAATGATCTTCATCCACCAATTGTTTGGCTTTTTGAATCAACCTTTTTTCTAAACCAATTCTTTCTGCAATAGAAAAAGTATAACTGCTACCAGGCTTTCCAACAATCAATTTATACAAGGGCAATAAATTCTTTTCGTCAAATTGCATGGCCCCATTGATAATGCCTGCTACTTTGTTGGCCATTACTTTCAAATTGAGGTAATGTGTTGTAACAATACCCATACTATGCTTATGTGCCAGTTCTTCCATAATTACTTCCGCAAAAGCGCCACCTAAATTGGGATCCGAGCCACTGCCTAATTCATCAATGAAAAACAAGGTGCGCCCATTGGCATTTTCCATAAAATGCTTCATGTTCTTCAAATGCGAAGAATAGGTACTTAATTCAAACTCCAAACTCTGGGTATCACCGATATGGATCATCATTTGCTTGAAAATACCCATTTGACTATCGGGATGTACTGGCACCAACAATCCACTTTGCAACATCAATTGTAATAGCCCGACTGTTTTTAAAGTAACTGTTTTACCACCGGCATTAGGACCACTGATAACCAAAATTCTTTGTTTCTCATTGAGCAGTAAATCGACTGGTATGGTAGGTTTATTGCTTGACTTATTATACAAATAAAGTAGTGGATGATAAGCATTTTTTAATTGCACCAATGCGCGGTCTTGTACCTGAGGATAATGCGCATTCATGTCAATCGCCAATTTGGCCTTGGCCCGAATAAAATCGTACTCACCAGCAATGTCTGCATACCCCTTCAATAAAGCAGCGTATACGCTTAACTGTTGTGTTAGCATTTTCAAAATCCGATACACTTCTCTGCTTTCTTCATGCTCTAATGAAAAGATGGCATTATTAAGTTCTGTAGTTTCTTCGGGTTCAATAAAACTGGTACGTCGACTATCACTCTCCCCATGTAAAATCCCTTTTATCATTCTCTTTTGCTCGGCAAAAACAGCCAGTACCCTACGGCCATTCATAAAACTCTCCTCAATGTCTGCCAGGTACCCCTGCTTATTCATCTTGCTTACAATGCGGTCAAACAATCTGCGTAATTCATTCCTTTTGCGATAGAGATTCATTCGAATCTTGTCCAACTCCTCACTAGCCGTATCTTTTACTATTCCAGTTTCATCCAATACTTCATCAATCATTTCGCGGATGGCTTTTTCATAGTAAGAATGGTCAATTACTTTGGCCAGGTAAGGATAAGCCTCCCTGCGCTCTGAATCGAACCACCTGAAAATACTGCCGGTATTTTCAGAAAGCCTTTTAATTAATAATAATTGCTCCCCTCCTAATACAGCCCCAGGTATGGCTAATAATTTTAATTCTTTCTGAATATTCAACACAAATTCATTGGGAAAATGAAGGCCGGAGCTAAGAATGAATTTGTATTCATTGGACTGACTAAGATCTCTTTCTATAAATTCTTTTTTAGTATGAATGCGCAGTTCAGCTGCTTTTAATTTGGCAAACTCTGTACGACATAAATTGGCCAATAAGGATTTTACCTTCGCCAACTCTAACTGCAACAAAGCGGAATCTGGAAAAAATTTCATACACAAATTGCCCTGAAAGCCATTATACTTCAGTGGGCAACAAAGATAATTGATAAATGAAATACGGCTTACCGGAACTTAACTAATCCTTTTTGATAGGCACTACTTGCAATTCTTCCCAAGCGGTACTGCCATCGTTTTTTCTTTCAAAAATAAATTCGTTGCTTGTACCCAATACAATTTCAGCCGTCGTATAAATAGTACATCCATCCAACAGATGCCCACCAATGGTCTTCCCCGCACTGTCACTAACGCTGATATGTATATGCGAACCATTGACAGAAACGGTTCCTGTTAGGCTAACAATTTCGAAATGTCCACTATCCATTGTCCCTTCAGGCTGATTGGCAAATCGGATATTATAGTGTGTCAGACTTCCAACAGTCGTGCTAATCCAACCTGCTTGAATGTTCTTATCCTTTACAAATTGCTGAATCTCTTTTTTTAAATCCTGCCCAGGCTTTAACCTGAGAGCATAGGTAGCTGAGCTAGACATCTTGGAATTGTTTATGGAATGACAGGAACTTGCTATATAAAGTAAAATGGGAAGTAAGGCCGCAAATACCAATGCTGACCTATTCGAAACTGAATTATTAATAAAAATGCCCATTTCAATGATTTTCATGCAATAGTATTGTTTTTATGCTATTTTTAAACAACTAATCCAAATTAAATTTGTAGTAATTTTTTATTTAAAGAAGTAATCCACAATACTGTGAAAAATCTGTGAATAAGTAGGGATAACTAGTGCCTACATTCAAAAATTCTTGTCTCCCATTCGATTATATTTGCCGCCTGACCATTAAACAAGGAACAACGTGCGCTTAAAAAGTTTAGAAATCAAAGGTTTTAAAAGTTTTGCCGACAAAACTGTAATCAATTTCGACGAAGGTATTACCGGTGTCATTGGCCCCAATGGATGTGGCAAGAGTAATATTGTAGATAGCATTCGATGGGTAATCGGAGAGCATAAGATTAGCAACCTGCGTAGTGAGAACTTGGAAAGCCTAGTTTTCAACGGAAGCAAAAGCAGAAGTGCCAGTGGTCTCGCAGAGGTTAGTCTCACTTTTGAAAATACCAAGAACCTGCTTCCCACAGAATTTAATACGGTAACGGTTACCCGCAAATATTATAAAAACGGAGAAAGCGAATATCGATTGAATGATGTAGCCTGCCGCTTGAAAGACATCCATAATTTATTTATGGATACCGGTATTACTACCGATAGCTATGCCATCATCGAATTAGGCATGGTAGACGATATCATCAAGGACAAGGAAAATAGTCGTCGCAAAATGCTTGAACAAGCTGCCGGTATTTCTATTTACAAAACAAGAAAGAAAGAAGCGAAATTAAAACTAGATGCCACAGAACAGGATCTGGCTCGTATTGAGGATTTGCTATTTGAAATCAATAACCAGTTAAAAACGCTGGAAAGTCAAGCCAAAAAAGCAGAGAAGTACTTTGAAATAAAAAAAGACTACAAGGAAGTTAGCATTGAATTGGCGAAAGCCGCTTTAGAAGGATTCAATATTACTTATCGTGATTTAAATGAAAAACAACAAGCAGAAGTAGACAAAAGAATTGAACTGGAAACTACCATCGCAGTAGAAGAAGCAGCACTGGAACAAGAAAGACTTGGCTTGATTGAAAAGGAGAAAGCACTACAGGTAATGCAGCATGCATTCAACGATATGCTGGATACTGTACGCAATAAAGAAAATGAAAAAAGCCTCAGTGTTCAAAGTTTGCAGTTTTTAAAGGAAAGAGAAAAAAGCCTGAAAGATTTTTTACAAAAAGCAGGTGGTCAATTACAAGGACTGGAAGAAGGCATTCAATTGACCAGTAATCAAATACAGGAAGACGAACAAAAACTGATTGAATTCGAAGCAAAATTAAATGAGCTCAAAAATGCAGTAGAAGAAAAACGCAGCATCTTTGATGATAAAAGAAGCAGCATAGATGAATTGCGTCGCCAGAATCAAAACATCCAACGCCAGCAATTTGAGGCCGAAAAGAAAGTAGCTGTTGCAGACACTTCTATTCAAAATCTACAACGCAGTATTTTTCAAATAGAAGAAGAAAGAACACAGCGCCAGGCTCAATTGCAACAATTAGAACCTGAGAAACAAGAAAAAGAAGACGCATTAGCAGATAAACGGAATTTATTACAAGAACAGCAGGAACAACAGGAGGCAACAAAAGAAAAGTTGTTACACACACAATCTTTGCTGGATGGATTAAGAAACGAACTAGCCGATGAAAGCAGGAAGCTAGACAGCAAGAAGAATGAACACGATTTATTGAAAAGCCTGATTGATTCTATGGAAGGCTATCCAGATAGTGTAAAATTCCTTCATAATAATCCCAATTGGAATCATACTGCGCCTATTCTTTCTGATATCATTTATGTAAAAGAAGCATACCGCGCTGCTGTTGAAAATGTATTAGAACCTTACCTGAATTATTATATTGTCAATAATCTAGAAGAAGGATTACAAGCCATCCATTTATTGGATGAAAACAAAAAAGGGAAAGCCAATTTTTTCTTACAAGATAAGTTTACTCACTTTGAAGCACAGCATCAACCAGCAGGAACAATACCAGCCCTGAGCGTTGTGGAAATTGATGAAAAATACAGCAACTTAGCCAAGCATCTCTTAGGCAACGTATTCATTGCTGAGAATGAAGAAGCACTTCAAAATAGCAATGGCGCAGTTGTACTAGAAAAAAATGGCAAGTATGTAAAAGGAAAATATTCTTTAACCGGAGGTAGTGTTGGAATATTTGAAGGCAAGAAAATAGGAAGAGCAAAAAACCTAGAAAAATTAGTAGAAGAAGTTGCTGCGCAAGAACTCATTGTTATCGCTTTGAAAGAAAAGATTCAAAGTCAACACAATGAAGCCATGACCTACAATGAGCAGTTGAAAGAAAATGCCATCAACCAAACGCAACAGGAAATCAACCAACTGACCAACCTGGTATTCTCCTTACAAAATAAATTAGAGAATTTACAGCACTTGGAGCAAAGCAGCAGTATCCGCTTAGCAGATTTACAAGAGCAATTGGAGGGCAACCATGAAGCGATTGCTAGCACCAGAGAAGAACTAACTACTATTAATACTCAACTGCAAGAACTGAATAATAAATTACAAGTTTCAGAACAAGATTATACAGTAGCAGAACTGGAATACAATACGGCCACTGGTGCTTTTAATGAAGGCAACCTACAACACACCAAACAACAAAGTAAAATTGCTTCTTTAAAACAAGAGTTTAGCTTTAAGAGCAATCAGCTAAATGACTTGACCCTGCAAATAGAAAACAGTGATACACAGCTAACAGAAGCTAGCAATAATATAACTGTTACGAGTACCCTATTAGCTGAGTTGGAATCAACGCTGGTAGGTATGTTGCAAAACAAAGAAGCGGAAGAGAAAAAACTAAATGAAGCAGATCAGTCGTATTATAATCAAAGAAATGCGTTGGCTGAAAAAGAAAGCGAATTAAGGCATAAGCATAAATCAAAAGAAGGCATTGATACTATACTCAATGAAATCAAGGACAAACTAACCGACCTCAAATTACAACTGGCCGGAATGAAGGAAAGATTACAAGTTGAGTTTAAAGTAAATTTGGATGCCATCATTGACGAACCTAGAACTACCGACACCCCTTTGGAAGAACTGAAGGAAAAAAATGAAAGACAACGCAAAAGACTGGAAAATATTGGGGAGATTAATCCAACTGCAGTAGAAGCTTATACTGAAATGAAAAAAAGGTATGAGTTTATCCTAGAGCAAAAAAATGATCTAGTTACTGCAAAAGATAGTTTGATGTTAACCATTCAAGAAGTGGAAGCAACAGCCAATCAACAGTTTTTGGAAACCTTCAATAAAGTAAGGGAGAACTTCCAGAATGTATTCAAAGCATTATTTACAGAAGATGATACAGCAGACATGGTATTGGTAGACCCTGAAAACCTGGCGGATACCGGTATCGATATTGTAGCTAAGCCGAAGGGAAAACGTCCATCTTCTATTGGACAATTAAGTGGAGGAGAGAAGACGCTTACAGCCACTGCCCTCCTATTTGCCATCTACTTGATTAAACCAGCCCCTTTCTGTATCCTAGATGAGGTAGACGCTCCTTTGGATGATGCCAATGTGGGCAAATTCACGAATATGATAAAGAAATTCAGTGAAAACTCTCAATTTATCATTGTAACGCACAACAAACAAACAATGAGTGCCGTGGATGTTATTTATGGAGTTACCATGCAAGAGGCGGGTGTAAGTAAATTGGTGCCCGTTGATTTTAGAAGTTTAAACTAGCAGGGAATCTCATTCCACTCTACATATATAAAGGCGCTGATTCAGCGCCTTTATTGTTTCTACCTACCGATGTATTATTCAATTCGGTCTGCATAATAAACAATAATTATCTGTTCAGCAGCTGTTTTTACCTGTTTGGCAAAGGCTTTCCCTTTTTCAACCAGCTTCCTTTTTTATGCCGATTTGAGCGTGCTAGTTTTACATTGTATTTATTGAATCACAAAAATCTCTATTATGAAAACAATGAAATTAATAACAGTATTGGGCTCTGCATTAGTTGGAACCGTATTACTCATCAGCTCTTGCCAGAAACAAAATATCCTTGAGGATAGTATTCCGGCGGGAAAAAGTCAGTTTAAATTATTTTTAACCGATGACCCAAGCCTTGTATTTGACTCCATTTTTATTGACATCAGAATGATAGAAGTAAAAGTAGAAACCAGTGCTGGAAATGAATTCTGGGATACCCTTTCCATTCGTGCAGGCATCTACAATATCCTTAAATTCAGAAATGGTGTAGACACACTATTCGTACATGACTATATTCCTAGTGGAGAAATTAAAAAATTGAGAATGACCTTGGGCAACAATAATTCAGTTGTTAGAAATGGTGCCAGCTTTCCTTTGATTATTAGGGATCAAAACAGACAAGTAATTATCAATGTGGATGATATTGATCGTATAAGAGCTAATAGTTTCCAATTATGGATTGATTTTGATGGACATGGTTCTATTATACGTTTGAATAATAATCAGTATGAATTAAAACCACGCATACATTCCTTCAACAACAATAATACTGGAAGACTCAAAGGAGAAATAAAACCTTCCGCCGCTTTACCGGCTTCGGTGATGGTTATAGCAGGCCCTGATACATTATTGGCTATTCCAGAATCAAACGGAGAATTTAAAATAAGAGGAATTAGGACGAATACGGTACAAGTGATTATAAAACCAACTGCTCCATACAAGGATTCTATTATTAACAATGTAAGCATCTCTTCCGGTGGCGACCGCGATTTGGGAGATATTAGATTGCACCAATAATGGCAGCGTAAAAACTGCAGCAAAACAACTTACCATTATAAAACCCCGGTTATGCCGGGGTTTTATAATAGTAACATCACTTTTTTTATACACTAGTAGTTTAAATCTTTTAAACAATAATCAATGTGCAAAATCTGATTCATAATCTCCTTTAATTCTTTCCATAGAAGGATTAAAGTATCCAAATTTCAAATCGGGAAATTCTTCCCGTATCAATTGCATCATTTTTTTAATACCCATACAACTGCCTGTTTCTGTAACGCCAATTTTCCCTAAATACCAATCCGGATCAATATTAAAATTGCGCCATTGTATCATAGATAAATTAGTTTTTTTAATTAATTTTCGCAAGGCTTCATATTCTTCAATACTATCCGTCATGCCAGGAAAAACAAAATAATTGATACTCGTCCAAACGCCGTATTTCTTAGCCACTTTCAAACTTTTTATCAAATCATTGAATGCATAGTTATTGGGACGATAATAAGGATTATAAATATGTTCTCTAGCACTATTGGTGCTAACGCGAATACTATTCAACCCTGCCTTGCACAAGGCTTCTACAGCATCGGGTTTGCTGCCATTGGTATTGATATTAATACTACCCTTATTGGTATGCTTTCTTATTTCAATAATACTATCTCTAATAACTTCCCACATTAATAATGGTTCTCCTTCACAACCCTGGCCAAAGCTTATTAGGGGGTAAGGAGCTGTTTCCAAATGGGGTACAGTAAATTCAACTATCTCTTCGGCAGTGGGTTTAAAATTCAATCGATCTTGTGTACTGATAATGCTTTCTTCTTCGGGCTGAAAACTAATACAACCAAGGCAATTGGCATTGCATGCAGGTGAAGCAGGCACGGGACACTCCCATCTGCCCATAGCAAAATTGCGTGCGGCAGGACAATGGTAGGTATTGCAACAATTCTCCATTAGGTGTTTAACCAAGCGATTGTGCGGATAATTTTTCAACAATGCTGCTGTTCCCTTTTTAATTACTTTCTCATCATAGCCTTCGCATTCTTGGCGGATATCATTTTCTATTCGAATGGCAGGAACATAAAACTTTTCATTTAGCCAACCCGCCGCAGTATAACAAAATAAAGGTAAAGTGGGCGCATCAGGAGCGGTTTCGTAAGCTGCAATAAATAGCCCAGTATGTGCAGGAGGAATAAAAGCTGCTACTGCCCAGCCCTTTTCGCACAATCGCATCTCTCCTGTTTCAACATCAATACCAATACCTCTTCTACCTGGCAATTCATATAAATTGCCGCCAGTAGGTAATTCTATCCAATCGGTGGTAGGAATTAACATAGCATCCCAACCCGATCTGCCAGTTACATATAGTGAAGTATCTTCGAAAATATTTCCTTTCCCGTCAGAATAAAGAATATAAGGTGATTGCGATAAACTCATTGCAGATCCGATTAATTGACCCGACCATGCTTCCATTCATTTTGAAAAACAGAGTCAGTTGCTGATTAAATGCTTTTGGCAAAAATCGTCAATTTGCTCCAGTTCGTCAATTTTTAAATTCACCCTTAAGTGGTACTCTGTTTTTTTGTTACGGAGTGTTTCAATGATGATACTATGATAATGTGGGATAATGGACTTGATCTCATCCCATCCAATTTCTGAATCTTTCAATAGATCGGGTAATACAATACCAGTGGAACGAATATTTACATTCTCTCGCTTAATTACCCTTGCTTCTCTGTGTAATAGAAAGAAATAGCCAAAGCTGGCGATAAAATGCAATAGGGAAAACAAAGCATGGCCATCAAATGCAAGATTGACTGCAATACCAAGTAAAACAAGGGATTCAATAAACCTAAATAGCAGGTTCATTTTGGGGGATTCTGTCAACACCTCCCCTGTAAAAAAAACAAGTATCATGATATCAATAGCAATGATGCCTTGTGTAATACATAAAACAGTTCCCCCATCGTGTATACGCCATTCATGTACGGCATCTATCAAAATAGTTGCTGCAGCAATAAAATGAAGAATTTTAGCCGACCTTTTTAATAATTCAAAAGAAGGATGGATGACGGAGAGGGAGAAATTGGCTTGCATAAACAGGAGTTTTATATCTTATAGATGCAGGCAGTTAAAATTTCCATACAATCATTAATAAAAAAAGGCCGTAGAAAAATTTCTACGGCCAAGCCAAAAGATTGTTTAATTATTAGTCTTTTGTAATTCCATTATTCTCTGCTGCTTTAGCAGGAGCTTTTGTTTACTCTTTTTTAGATTCCTGAGGTTTTACACTACCATCTATTGGTAAAACTTTCTTTTCAGTAACAATTGGTTTTATATCTTCAGTACTACCACTCTTTTCTATGGATTTAGTAGTTACCGGAGGAACAATTTTTTGTTGTTCCAAACTTCCTCCAACTGTATTTGCAGGATTTGCGGCCTTGTAAACTACAGGAGCAACGTCATTCAATGAAGAATTACCTTTTTCTATACTTGCATCATAACTAACCCCTTTGTTTGCTGGTTGATGATGAGAAACAGGATCAATATACTTACCTTTTTGTGCAGCAGTTTTATCCTGAACAGCAGCAAATGGATACATTTTCATACGGGCATCATTACGAACTCCTTTTACTTCCCAACTAACTTTTACATTTGGAATGTTTGTAGCAATCTCAAATTTATTGTTACTTACTTCTTTGTTAATGATTGCCTGTGCAAAAGAGCCGATAACAGTTAACTGATAACGGAAATCTTTATTGATTGCCTCAAAATAATCAGGAAGCGTTACTGTAGCTTTACCACTTGCATCGGTAGTTATGTTGCCACTGTAAAAGTTGATCACTTCATTACTTTCAGCTGCAACATGCATCAGCAGTTTATTTTCCGGATCAAGCGGATGATCCATGGTAAATGCTTTCACACCCACCACTGTAAAGTCCTGGTTTACCCAAACTTTACCGGTTGTATTGTCGATACGCATTCTTTCGCCGCCGCCGCCTAATTCAAAAATTTGATAATCATCAGTAGCAGGATTGTTTCTGGTATTCCACTGGTTAACGCCTGCTTTCTGGAAACGTAAAGCTGCATCACCACTTTGTCCATCTATATCCACAACAGAGAAACTGGAGCTTGAACGGCTGCGGATACCTGTTGAACCACCATGTAACACATCCAATTTATAAGCAGGAGCCGTGGTTTCTCCGATACCTACATTACCAGTAGCATCTTGAATTACCACGCGGCTTCCGCCACCACCTAATTCAAAAATTTCAAAATAATCATCAGCTGGGCGATTACGAACATTCCATTGGTTTACACCCGCTTTTGCAAAACGCAAAGCAGCATCACCACTTTGAGCATCTATATCAACTACAGAGAAACTACTGCTTGATCGACTGCGAATACCGGTAGATCCACCATGTAATACATCTAATTTATAAGAAGGAGAAGTAGTTTCACCGATACCTACATTACCAGTGGCATCTTGAATAACCATGCGGCTTCCGCCACCACCTAATTCAAATATCTCATAGTAATCATCAGCAGGACGGTTACGCGTATTCCACTGGTTAACTCCCGCTTTTGCAAAACGCAAAGCAGCATCACCACTGGCAGCATCAATATCAACAACAGAGAAACTTCCAGAAGAGCGGCTGCGAATACCAGTTGAACCACCATGCAATACATCTAATTTATAAGTTGGATTGGCAGTTTCTCCAATACCTACATTACCAGTAGCATCCTGAATTACCATCCTGCTACCACCACCACCTAATTCAAAAATTTCTAAATAATCATCCCCTGGGCGATTACGAAGATTCCATTGATTTACGCCATTGTTTCCAAAACGCAAAGCTGCATCTCCACTGGCTGCATTAATATCTACCACAGAAAAACCTGAAGTTGAATTAACCCCGATACCTGTTGAACCACCATGGTTAACCGTGAAACGATGCGTAGCTGTTGTTGTACCTAATGCAACATTAGATCCATCATCAAACAATAATGAATTACCTAATTGTGTACCTGAAGGTGTCCATTTAGGAACAAAATTTAAAGTACCAGATCCAGTTAATGCTCCACTTGAACCTACTGATTGCCAAGTAGCATTACCAGCAGCATCTGAAGTTAATACGCGATTCGCAGCTTCACCAAGGCCTTCTAATCTTACCGCACCTGTTGTATATAATGCTTGTCCGCTAGTAGTTGAAAACCGACCACCAGTGCCACTAGTTGAACTACCATTCACACCAATACCAGAGGTAGAAGTAGCGTTAACAGCAATACCACTTGGAGCTGTTCCAAATACGCCCCAACCAGAACCAGATTGGCTACCCCAAACACCAATACCTAATCCACCAGTACCATTATTTATACCTCTAACACCCGTTGAAAAACCTCCAGGAGTAGTCGAAGAAATTGTACCACTGATAGCAGTAGCACTTGCATCCTGGCTTGCACTGACTCCTGCAATTGCACCAGTGGTTCCTGTAGTAGAAGAATTGGTCATTGAAATCAATGCATTGGCTGCATCTGATTGTGTTTTATTGATAGGGAAAGTTATTTTTTGTGTAGTAACAGCACCATCCGCTAATTTACCAGTAGTAACCACTAATGGAGCAATCACTGGATTAGGATAAGTACTTCCTAAAAGATCGCCACCTGCAGTTCCGATAGGTGTTGCACCTGCGGCATTCATAGCATAAGGCACACTCACTAATTGAGTAGTTCCAACATTGGTATAATTGGTTCCACCAGCAGGATCAATTTCTACTTGCAAATATTTTGCACCACCACCCGTGCCCCAGGGTACCCCTGCAATGGTTCCAACAGTAGTAGTAGCACCAGGGCCACCCACCACTACATTAAACAAACCAAAAGCATTGGTTAATAAGGTACGTGTTTCGCTATATACCACGGTACCACCTACTGAATTTAAAATACTTAATTTCAAGCCAATGGACTGATTGGCCAATACATTGCCTACTGCATTGCGAGCTACGCCCTGATAATTCATCAGATTGGGGGCTTGCGCAAAACCCAACAGAGCTATGAAGCTAACCATCAATGTAAATAATAATTTTTTCATGTTTACGTTTTTTGTTGATAGATTTCTTTTTGATTAGGGAGGTGATTTATTTTACTTTAATCACCCGATAAGAACTGTTTTTTGCCACAGAGCCTGCAGCAGGTACTAACTGAATTTTTAAGAAATAAGCTCCGGAAGGATAGGGCCCGAAATTCCATTTCTCAATTCTTTCTGTACCATAATAATCGAATTGACGATTGGAAACCAGTTTCCCGGATTCATCAAAGAGGGTCATGGTGACCTTCCCTTTTTGCTTGCTCATAAAATCAATTTCTAATTGATTTTGAACAGGGTTCGGTAAGATTTTTATTTCTTCTGCCCCCCAATCACCACCAGTATTATTTGCGCCGGGATTGTGTGTGCCGGGCTGCAAAATACCATTGGTCACTTTCAGGTTTCCTGAAGCTTCCATGGTCTCGATGGCCATGGCTTCTCCAAAACTCCAATCAAAACGATAAAAGGTGAAGAAATTGGTTCCACCTGATGCGTTGAAAGTAGCCGGACTAACTGATGCTTGTGAAAAGGCTTGTGAAGTGATAAAAAAACCTACCGCAAGAAATAAGATTCTTACTTTTTTCATGTTCGGTTTTGGTTTAGTTTACTTATTAAGTTAATGTATAACTAAAGTAAGCAACTTTTTCTTACCATGCAAATTTTAATATAATTTAATGTAAAATTAATTGAAAAGCTGTGAATTAGCTAGTTAGATTCTATTAAAAATCTATGTATAAGAAGGAATTGATACAATTTCAGTAAGTGGCAATTAGATGGGACTGACAGTAAGCATTGAATTCATTTTCAATATCAAGTAGCCCTCCTTTAATTTCTACCTGCAATAAATGATTATCTTTTCTATCAAGGGTCAATAAACCATCCTTTAAAATAATATTCTCATATTGACTCCAACTGAATTTATCACTGCCTAAAATTTTATTCAATTGTATTGCTTGATCATTAAAAACAATTGTAGTGTTTTTGTTTTTAACATACAGTGATAATAATACAATAGCAATTAGAAAAGGAATAGCTAAATAAATTCCTATTATCCACCAAACTATGCCGTGAATGATATAGCCGATAAAATGAAGGCGCTGAAAAATGGAAGGCTGTTTACGGTAAAAGGTAAATAGTAATAATAAACCTGCATAAAGTACAATGGAAGTATAAATACACCAGCTATTGTATTTGGCCGAGCCGAATAAAGAAGCCAGTGTTACAAGCGTCCAATGAAGACTAAAAAGAAACCAAAAGAACAATCGGTACGCGCTTTCGTTATTGTCCTTTAATATGAGCCGGTATTCCATCGTTTTAATTGTTGGCTGCTACTAATAAATTACACAATTTGAACAAGCACCTAGCACCTACATTTTCATCCCACTCATCTTGGCTAACGCCAATTTCATTTAAATCAAATCCAATTAATTTTCTTCCACTTAGAAGGAGGCGTTTGAATAAATAAAACACCTGGCCTGTTTCAAATCCACCCTGCACGGGTGTGCCAGTATGTGGACATAATTTGGGATCTAAGCCATCAATGTCAAAACTGATAAATACTTTTTCAGGCAACCGGTCAATTATTTCGTCTGCAATAGCCTTCCATGTTTGACCTTCATACTGCCGCTCCTTGATTTCTTTATCGAAATAAGGAATGACTCTGGCCTCACTGTTGCTGATATAATTCCATTCCTCTTCACAATATTCCCGAACGCCAACCTGTACTAATTTTTTCAATTGAGGAATTTCTTCGAGTGCATTGTACATCACAGAAGCATGAGAGTATTTAAACCCTTCGTAAGCCTTTCGAAGGTCACAATGTGCATCAATTTGGAGGATTCCGAAATCGCCCTGTTTTTCAGCAATTGCTTTAAAATAACCCAAAGAGGTGCTATGATCGCCGCCTAATAAACCAACCAATTTGCCTTGGTCTAATAAGTCCTTGGTATGTTGGTATACCCAATTGTTTAAGAAAATACCCCCTTCGTTAATTTCCTTTAAACTTTTGCACATGAACTTATTATCTTCCACTTTTTCATCATGGGCGATATAGTTAATATAGAGCTCTGCTTCTTTTCGTAAATAGTCGCTCTTCATCAATACCTTTTTGTCGGGCTCTCGCATAAAAAACCCTTTCTTCCAAGCATCCATAACATCTGGATCATATAGGTCTACCTGCAAAGCAGCTCTTAATACATGTTCTGGGGCTCTTGCTGTACCTGCATTATAACTAACTGTCACTTCCCAAGGAACAGGAAGGATTACCAATTGTGCATCTTCTTCAGAAAAGGGTAAACCGAAAATATTATTATTGGGATTACTCACTCCATTTTGGTCAAATTTCGATAGATCAGTCATATCATTTTTTCTTAAAACGTATACAAATATACTTTAGTGTAAAAGATTTACCCTCATTAAGGGAAAAGAAGTTTTTTTTTAACACCAAAACAAATACTTTTTGAGTTATCTTTGTATCAAATATAAACAATGAAAACTTCCAGTATACTTACATTGATTTTAGTGGCTTCTGCCATTGTAGCGCTCATGATTTTTGGCTTTTCTTCAGCTGATTTTTCCACTTATGAAAGCATCGTTTCCGCGAAACAAAAACCAGGAAAAACGGTAACCATTATTGCTAAATTAGATACTACAAAAGAGATTGAATATTCTGAAAAAAATCCCAACTACCTTGTTTTTTACATTACAGATAGCTTGAATGCACAATCTAAAGTGGTCTATCATGATGCCAAGCCTACTGATTTTGAAAAAAGTGAAAAAGTGGTTTTAAAAGGAAGTATGCAAGGTGATGTGTTTGAATGCAAAAGCATTACACTGAAATGCCCAAGCAAGTACAAAGACAATAAAAGCCAGTTGGAAAAATCAATCAATGATGGTGGTCAGAATACCAGCCCTGCCCCTGCTGAAAATACAACTTACCCTGAGAAAGCACCTGCCGCAAAAATGTAACCGTTTTAACTGACTAGTGAAATTCATATATGAAATTTGAAGGAGAACATTTATTACCAGGCCAGATTGGACATTTGTTTGTTATTCTCGCCTTTGTTGCCTCATTAATGGCCACTTACTCGTTTTTCAAAGCGAGTTTTGTAAAAGACCTCAATGAAAGTAAACAGTGGTATCGCTTTGCCAAAATTTCCTTTGTCGTACAAAGCCTTTCGATATTTATCATTTTTGGCCTTATCTATTTTATCTGCAGCAATCATTATTACGAATATTTATATGCCTATAAACACAGTAGCAAAGAACTAGAACCGAAATATTTATTAGCTTGTATCTGGGAAGGACAAGAAGGCAGTTTCTTACTATGGAGTATCTGGCATAGTATTCTTGGATTGTTTTTAATTTTCAAGCCAAAAAGTAGCACTTCATCTGAACTTGAAAAACCTGTTTTGGGTTTTATCAGTATGGCCCAAATCTTTTTATTCCTAATGATATTAGGCGTTTATTTCTTTGGTGTAAGAGTGGGTAGTAACCCATTTAGCTTAACGAGAAATGAAATCCCTGGCCCTATTTTCTCTCAACCTAATTACCTGAGCTTTATTACTGATGGGGTTGGATTAAATGTTTTATTACGCAATTACTGGATGGTGATTCACCCGCCAGTTTTATTCCTTGGCTTTGCAGCCACTATCATACCCTTTGCTTTTGCCTTTAGCAGTTTGCTGACCAAAAAATACCAAGATTGGGTACAGCCTGCTATCCCCTACGCCCTATTTACTATTTGTGTACTTGGAGTAGGTATAATGATGGGAGGCAAATGGGCTTACGAGTCCCTTTCTTTTGGTGGATATTGGGCATGGGACCCAGTTGAAAATGCCTCCTTGGTGCCTTGGATGATTATGGTAGCAGCATTGCATACCATGGTGGTTTATAAAAGTACTGGACATTCTTTGAAAGCAAGCTATGTTTTCTCTATCCTTAGTTTCACCTTCATACTATACTCTACTTTTCTTACCAGAACAGGTGTATTAGGTGACACATCGGTACATGCTTTTACGGAAGAAAATATGGTAGTAAAAATTATGTTGCAATTATTGATGGCTGTTTTTACCCTCCCTCCCTTCTTTTTATTTTTCCGTAATTACAAAAAAATACCCACTGAATTAAGAGAAGAAAAATCCAATTCAAGAGAATTTTGGATGTTTATTGGAGCTGTGATATTGTTCTTGGCTTCCCTCTTCATCATTGTAAAAACATCGGCTCCTGTTATCAATAAAGTGTTTGGCACCAACTGGGCTCCCCCACAGGAAATAGAATATAGTTATAACAAGGCCATGGTATTGGTAGCCATTATCATTGGTATCTTGACTGCCATCACACAATTTTTCAAATACAAAACTAACCCTGCCGAATACACGCTAAAAAGAATTGCGCTGATTACCTTGGTGGCTTCATTGATCACAGTAGTCATCGCAATGTTGTATCCTATCAACTACACTAAATTTGGCAATGGATTTTTAATTGCAATTTACCTGGCCATGTTTGCAGGTATCTATGCAGTAGCGGGGAACGCCGTTTATATCTGGACAGGCATTAAATGGAAATGGAAAGTAGCCGGTGGTTCTGTGGCACATATTGGATTCAACTTAATGCTGGTAGGCATGCTCATCTCTTCCGGCAACAAACAAATTATTAGTGATGCCAGGGCCAATGGAATTACCCTTGCAACTGGCAAGGATCCAATGACCAAGCAACAGGATAATCCGCAGGAAAACCTTACCCTTATGCGAAATGTCCCAACACGAATGGGGCCTTACGAAGTAACCTATGTAAGGGATTCTGCAGGTCAGGAAAAAAACCGCAACTATTATCAATTACTTTTTGAAAGAAAAGACCCTGTCAGCAAAAAGGTTACAGAAAGTTTTTACTTGATGCCGGATGTTTATCAGATGAAGGATAATAATATGAGTAGTAATCCGGATACTAAAAACTATTCAACCAGGGATATATTTACCTATATCTCCTATACCGTTAATAAGAACACCGATAAGGATACCACACAATTTAAAGTAAGCGAGATGGCCATCGGAGACACGATCCTTTACAGCAAAGGCTGGATCATTTTGGATAGTGTTTCTGGCAACCCTACTCATTTAAACTTCCCTGTTGGTGAAAATGAAAAAGTATTACAAGCCTATCTAACATTGAAAAACAAGGATAGCATGACCTTTCATGCTGCACCTGCCATTGTAGTAAATGAAACCAATGGAAGATTTGTTGATGACACTTTGTATGCACAAAACATGTACTTGAATTTTAATGGTGTGGCTGAGCAAAGGAAAATAAGAATTGGCGTTAAAGAGTCTGATAAAATCCTTGACTTTGTTACCCTCAAAGCATATATTTTTCCCTATATCGTTTTAGTATGGGCAGGATTGATCATTATGGCATTGGGTACATTAATGAGCATGGGACAAAGGGCTAAAATTTCTAATGGCCTTTTATGGGCAATTTTGATTTTTGTAACTGGAACGCTCTCCTATATGTTTCTGTTCGCAAACTAGTAGCACAATCCAACTTAAGCTGCCGGATTACTTTTTCTAATTTTGGAAGCTGATTGCTATACTGTTGCATACTATCGATGAACGACAATAAGTGACTGCTATCTTTCAGCATGATTTCCTTTGACCAAATTGGCACTTGGTGTATGAGTAAACTATCACAACTTCTGGTAGTAGCCAAATAAGCTGAATCTATAATAGCTTCTGTTTGCGCATCCAATTGGGCCATATCAATTTCTTTTGCAGTATCAGTTGCAGATCTATTACAGGCGTTAATAAATACCAAAAAAATAATCAACCCAGTACAAACAGTGTTTAGTTTAAGCATCTTTGTGGTGTAAATAAAATAGAAATTGTAAATTTAATGCATTGAGTAAGTCTTTAAATAATATCATTGCGACAATTTATTTCCTACTGATTTTTTTAATGATTGGGAATGGAATAGCTGCGCAACAAATTATCAGTAGGGATACCATTACAAGTTTTGCTGTTATTTACAATGGAGATACCATTGAAGCAAAAGAATTAGCTACTGTATTTTTCTACTCAAGGGGACATCATTACGAAGCTCAAAGAACCGCTGCCTGGACTCGATTAAGAAATGCGATTTATGTTACTTATCCTTATGCAAAAAGAGCGGGGGCTGTATTGAATGACATCAACGCTAAATTGAACGCTGTCAACAATGAGGAACAACGAAAACGATATATCAAAAGCCGAGAAGCTGAGTTAAGAAAAGAATTTACAGACCCATTAACCAATTTAAGTATTTACCAGGGGAAAGTATTAATGAAACTTATTAATAGAGAGACTGGCAACAATTGCTTTAATATCATCAAAGAATACAAGGGGGGATTTACCGCGCGTTTTTATCAAACGGTTGCTTTTTTCTTTAGCAGTAATCTAAAACAACCCTACGACCCCAGTGGTGAAGATGCAGAAACCGAGAAAATAGTACAAGAAGTTAAAAGAATGTATGGTATTTAATGATATTGCTAATTAAATGCTATTTCGGTCCTTTTTATGCCCCAATGGGGATTTACTTCGTAAATTCGCCTCCTCAAATCTCAAATGAATGAAATTAGACTTACTCGCTTTTGGAGTACACCCCGATGATGTAGAATTAAGCTGCGGGGGCCTGCTATTGAAAGAAAAACTCAATGGTAAAAAAACTGGTATTATCGATTTAACAGAAGGGGAATTAGGTACTAGAGGCACTGCTGCTACAAGGCGTTTAGAAGCTACTGCTGCTGCCAAAATTTTAGGGGTTGATATTCGAGAAAATTTACAAATGGCAGATGGCTTCTTTAGCAATGACGAAGCCCATCAACGAAAAATCATTCAATCAGTTAGAAAATACCAACCAGAAATTGTGCTATGCAATGCAACAGCTGACCGTCACCCAGATCATGGGAGAAGTGCCAAATTGGTTTCAGATGCTTGCTTCTTAAGTGGTTTAATGAAAATTGAAACCACAGACAACAATGAAAATCAAGCTGCTTGGCGCCCTAAATACGTTTTGCATTACATTCAGGATCGGTTTATAATGCCTAACTTCGTGATTGATATTTCTAATGAGTTCGAGCAAAAATTAGAAGCTATTAAAGCCTATTACACGCAGTTTCATCAATCTGGTGAAAATGGCCCTACTACATATATCAGTACACCTGATTTTTTCGAAAGTGTAATTTATCGCCATAAATGGTTTGGCAAAATGATTGGAGTGAAATATGCAGAAGGCTTCTTGTCCGACAAAATGATTGGACTAGAAAATTTAGATGCACTCATTAAACAAAATACTTAACAATTGCTGCTCATTAATAACAGAATTTAAATAATTATTTACAATGTCAACACCGAAATTTTTAAACGTTCAGGGATCTCATTTCCACCAGGAATTGAAGAGAAGAGTAAGCAAATACTTTGAAGAAACGCATAAGTCGATGACCGGAAATTTTAGCCTATATTTTAAAGCTATCCTATTTTGGTCATGCTATATTTTCTTATACATTCATGTACTGTTTTTTTACCCTGCAACCTGGATAGCGATTGTAGAATGTGTATTGATGGGAGGCCTTACTGCTGCGATTGGATTTAATGTGATGCATGATGGAGGCCATGGCAGTTTTAGTAAAAGTAAATTTTGGAATAAAATAGCTGCCTTTTCTGTAAATGCTTTGGGTGCAAGTGCTATTATGTGGAATAACAAGCACAATATTATACATCATACCTACACCAATATTGATGGCGTAGATGATGATATTGAAATTCGCCCTTTACTAAGGATGTGTAATACACAAAAAAAATATTGGATACATAAGTATCAACATATTTATGTATGGTTTTTGTATACACAATTACTGGTCATTTGGGTATTTGCTACTGACTATACCAAGTATTTCAAAAAAAGAGTAGGCACTATACCTATTAAAAAAATGTCGCTTGGAGAGCATATCGCTTTCTGGACAGCAAAAGCTTTATATTATTTTGGAATGATTGTATTACCCATCATAAAAATTGGTTTTGTAGAATGGATGGTAGGGTTTGCAATTATAGCTATGGTAGCAGGATTTATATTAAGTGTGGTTTTTCAATTGGCACATACCGTGGAAGAAACGGCGTTTCCAGTACCGAATGGCAATACCAATAGAATAGAAAGCGAATGGGCTATTCATCAAATTCAAACAACCGCCAATTTTGCCACCAAAAACAAATTGATTTGTTGGTTGGTAGGGGGATTGAATTTTCAAATTGAACATCATCTATTTCCTAAAATTTCGCATGTTCACTACCCTGCCATTAGCAAAATCATCAAACAAACCTGTGAAGAGTTTGGCGTTAAATACATTGAATATAGAAAAATGAGGCATGCGCTGGTTTCTCATGCTACTCACCTAAAGAGAATGGGCAATATCTAATTCACTATTAATTTTCTCACTGCGGCCTTTTTATCATTACTCATTACGGTAATAATAAAAAGGCCTTTTTGTGTGAATACATTTTTTAGTATAACCGTATGCGTGAGTAAGCCAGTTTCCTTATACAGTACTCTTCCACCAGCATCTGCAACCCAAAGCGATTTTATCCAACTGTTCTTGGATTGAATTTTCACTTGCTCCTGTAAACTGATTGGGTCGGGCATTATTTTTATCTCCTTATCAAATGCTAAATCTATAATGCCAGTTGGACTACAGCCAAAAGGGTCAACCGTACAGATTCGTTGCTTATTAACGCCCGTAATATTGTTATAGGTATTCTCAAAATCAGTTCCCCTGGTACAAATTCCCTTTAGGTAATAATCTAAAAATGGCAATAATAAACTTTGTATTTTATTAAAAACAACACTTGAATTAATTGTTGAATTATTGCAACCCGAACTAATTTGACCAAGCACACAAGTGAAATCATTGTTGCCGAAATGACAATGTAACCCATTGTTGATATCAATATAGGTTTTACAGGTATAAGGTATATTATTATACATCCGCAATTGATTAGAATCGGGCACAATACAATCGCTGGTACCAGCGAAAATCAAAGCAGGTTTTTGAACAGAAAATGCAGCCGACTTAGCGCTTGGGTTAGTTTCTGCAGCAGCAAAATTAAAAAGGGCATTAATTGAAGTATTATTCAACATGGCCAAAAAACTGGCACCGCCACCCATACTATGTCCGCCTGCAGCAGATTTATTCATTACCCTTCCAAACAAGAAGGAAGCAGTAGAATCAGTTAAAGCAGTAATTCGCTGACAGAGAAAGGCAATGTCTTTTCCAAAGTCTGAATGATTAGGGCTTAGGCTACCTTCTGTAGTAGGAAATGCCAAGATATATCCATACTGTACGAGACTATCTGCCAACCAGCGATAAGCACTATAAGGCATCACAAATCCATGTCCGAATACAATCACTGGAAATTGCGCTGTACCATTGGCAATTGGCACTCCATCTCCTGATGAATTTGCCGGGTAATATAACGCTGTATTGACAGAACGATTGCCTCTTGCTGCATCAATAAAAATCGAACTACGATATCCGATCATATATGTTTGAGCTGTTACAGTACCGAGTAATAAGGTAAGTAGTATTAGCAGTAGTATGCGCATGCCATAAATTTATAAAATCTATTTCAAACAATCTGGTCAACCCGATTATAAAAAAAGTGCAACCCGAGAAGGATTGCACAATATTAAAAAAATGAAATTTAAATTTTAGAATAAATAATACGGAGGCGCATCTTGTAATTAGCATTTGAGCCACTACCCACTTTTACCCTACCAATCGCAAAACTATTATAATAGGGAATTCCGATATTGGAATATTGCGGATAAGCGAAACTGTTCGGTGCGAATAAGCGCATTTGGTAATTGGTAGTATGCTTGGTTACAATTTGCTGTACATATCGAGTAATATTGATATTGTATGCCTTAACGGGCACACCAGCCACAATCTTATCTTGTGAATATCCACCAAAATAAATGAGGTCAATAGTGCCTGGATAAAAAGTTGAAGACAATTTAAAATCAGGATCATACCCAATAGATGGATTAAGGTCAAAATAAATGGGCTTCCATTTATTCGTGGTACCAGTATCTTTCAAATCCAAATATAAATAGGAGGGAGGCGTTAACAGCGCATCCACTGCAGAACTGAAAGGAACTTGCTCAACAATGATTTCTGCACGGTGAACAATACGATTGGTTAAAGTAGACAATGCAGGTATACTCAAATTGGCGTAAGTGCCAGGTCCTGCTTGTAAATAAATAGCATCTGAAGCTGGAGCACTCACCGCGGCACCTGTTCTATTTCTGATTACATTATTACAAGTAGCAGAAGGATAATTGAAGGTGCTTAAAAAATTAGTGCTTAGTTTAAAAGAAGTATAGGCTGTATCAATAGCTCCTCCATTTTTCTTCCTATAATGAATTTCTAATTTAGTGCTTGTATCGGCGAGGTTGGTAGAAATTAATCCATTACCCCCTGTGGCCAATACTGCTATCCCATTTTGAAATGCCCTGAACAATGAATCGGTACGAAAAACACCATTAACTGCGGTATCGTTGTTCTTGCTAAAAATAGAATTGGCAAATGCGGCAGACAATGGAATTCGAATTTGAAATCTTACCGAATCTCTTTTATTAGCATATTTAACCCAGTTTTTCAATTTCTTAATATCCAAACTAAGGTTACCAATGGTTGCACCTGTATTTGGCACATAGGCAATATTTTTATCCTCATACAAGGAATCCCACTTGCCATTATTGGGTGATACTTCCTTTACAATTAAATTAATAGGTTGCATAGAATCACCCCAAAAGCCTTTGTAATTCATACAAAGCACAATTGAATCAAATCCAGTTCCAGAAGCCAATGTATTATTAATGGTATCCTTTGCATTACCGAAATAAAAGGGGTAGAATACAGGCTTTAATTGCATGTATACATTAGCAGTAGTAGTACCAAAAAGTGGATCATTTGAAATCATTCCCAACACATGATCTTCCGATCGAGTAATAGTAGGCGTATCGGTAAAAATACCTTGGGCGGTATTGATGGTAAGGATCGTATCAAAAGTGGTAACATTGTCAACAGCAGGAATTAAATCGCTGCCAATATCTGTGGTATCTAATTTGGAACAACCCCAGCTAACAATAATTACAGAAAATAGTATCCAAACAGGCGATAAAAGTCTTCTTTGCACAGAAATATAATTTTTATAAATGGGTAGTTTTTTCCTAGCCGGCAAGGTCGGTATATAATTGCAAATAGTCTGTTAAATCACTTTCTTCATTGTATTTAAGAATTTTTTTACCCTTGACTTTGCTGAATTCATCCAATAGTTTCTTGTCTACTTTTTCAGCACCGAAACTGATTCCATCTGCAAAACTAGCTCCGCCTCGGAACATGGCCGAATTGGTTGTTTCCTTAAAAAATTCTAATTCCTTTTTAGTAACATTATCATTGATGGTAGCCAATTTAAGAAACTGGGCACCCAATTTTTCTTTGAATGTATTTTGACCAATGGTATATACAATCTTACTATTACTAAATACTGGCTCTCTTTTATAAGCAGTTTTTATAAACATGGGAATCAAGCCAGTCATCCAACCACTACAATGAATAATGTCGGGAGGCCATCCAAATTTTTTCACCGTCTCTAAAGCACCTTTGCAAAAAAGAACAGTACGCAAGTCATTATCAGGCATCCACTTTTCCTGCTCATCATGAAAAACAGATTTGCGCTTGAAAAAGTCCTCATTGTCTAAGAAATATACCTGTAAACGTGCGTTGGGCAATGAAGCCACTTTAATAATCAAAGGATAATCATCCCCATCAATGGATACATTAATACCAGACAACCTAACTACTTCATGTAAACGATGCCTTCTTTCATTAATAACACCAAAACGAGGCATGATACACCTTACTTCCAGTCCGGTATCGTTGCTCTTAACCGCCAGTTTGTTAATAATTTCGGCAAACTCTGTCAATTCCAAGTAGGGTGACATTTCGTTTGCAATGAATAATATCCTTTTCTTTGTTGACATTTGTAGCTTGATTACGTGGCAGTAAATTTTGAATCGGGGCTGCAAAGGTAATAAAATATATCTGAAATTCAATAGCAATGAGCCTTTGAAGGGTCTTTAGCCTTTTTGTGATTATTTTAAAAAAACAGCCGATTTTGTAGAAAATCACATTAAAGTGAGGGGAAAATCTGGTAAATCAGGAGTTTTCCTAAGAAATATGTCCCTGTAGGATGCCCCAGTTTTAAACTATAAAAATCCAAATAACTATCAGGCCTTACCCTTTACCATCTGTTCGAGTCCCTACCCAGTTTAATAATTCCTCAGCAACCCTATCAATTTGAAGTTGCAGTTCGATCTTCGGGAAGCAGCAGGTTGCTAGATCCTTTTAACCACCAGCGCCCTCCTATTTGTTTAGCCGATGCTAAGAATTTTACGGAACTGCCGATTAGGATGGCAAACAATCCTTCTTATTTTAAAGACCAATTCTTTAGAAGAACTTAGATTGATTGGCAATATAAGTATCAACCATAAGGCAGTATATTTGTAAAGCATGAAAAATCGCATCATTACCTTATTGAAATATGGCATTTTTCTAGGGCTTGGTATTTTTCTGGTATGGTGGCAGTTCAGTAAAATGACGCCTGCTCAATATGTTCAATTTAAATTCGCTTTGAGCAATGCCAATTACAAAATCATCCCTTTAATTATTGGCATGTCATTGGCTAGCCACTTAAGTCGTTCAATGAGATGGAAAATACTCATTGCTCCATTGGGCTATAACCCTTCCCTTTTCAATACGTTTGGCACTACCATGATTGGTTACCTGGCCAACTCTTTTTTTCCAAGATTGGGAGAGGTACTCAAATGTACT
>CAIOIZ010000152.1 GCA_903858475.1 uncultured Bacteroidota bacterium | reverse complement strand
TATAAAGTTACGAATTTATTTGATTCGTTGAATGTGGCTCTTCCTTCCTCAATCGAATGAGCTCATAAACAATGACGATATAGTGCCCCCAAACAACAGTCATCAATAAAGCAAAAGTTACCACCATCCAAATGGGTGGATGTGGACTCCATAAAGCTCTAGGAAGTTCTTCTATTTTATCTGAAACTGGAACGCCCCAAGCCTGTGTTGCACTGGCTTCTATATTGCCATATGCTTCATTTTCATCGAGTTTTGCGATTAAAATGATATTGCCTTTTGCATCACCAGGAAGATTGGCTGGTATTTCTACAGTTGTTTCACCTGTTTCATCAGTGGTGCCTTCTCCTAATTTTAAAGGGTTAAAACTGCGGTGTACAAATACGCCTATTACGGTTTCAGCTACGGGTGTTTCTGTTCCTGTACTCAAATCAATTAGCTTAACTTTAACAGTTAATAATGAGTCTTCTTTAACAGGAACAATTTCCAAACGTGCCCTTTTAAAACTAGCTTCTTCTTCTGCTGGATCCATTTGTTTGTTACCTGCAAAAACTGCTTTGAAATGTAGCTTGCCTTCTTTGTCAGGAGTTAGGCCTTCTGCTTTTACATTCAATACACCTCTGCCACTGCCATCAGTAATAATGAACCCCAGCGTTTTTTCTGCAGTATCCGTTACCTGCACAAAGCTCACTTTCAAAAAAGGAAGTTTTAAAGCATTGCCTTTAAGCTTAGTTCTTAGTGCGGCATATAAATCAATGCTATTATCTGCTTTTTGTACAGATTTAAATTCGAGGGTTGGAGAAATTAAAGCGGGGGCTTCTTCTGTTATGGCTGGTTCTGCTGTTGCGGTTGCGGCTTTTTGTCCTGTATCTGTTTGAGAAAATACATTGGTAGGCAGAAGAAATATCATCAGCAGTCCGCTAAATAGCATGCACTGCAAGGATGTTTTTTTTATTGCTGCGATTGTTTTCATCTGAATTATTTTTTAATCTATTATAACTTAATCAGTTTATACAGTGGCCTTTGGTTCTTCATGCTGAACCGGATGATGGCTGGTGTCTTCCAAACCAGACACCGGAACAACCGTGATGAATTTTGAAATAATGGTAAAGAACAATAAGAAGGTAGCGATACCTGCAAAAGTCAATGCCCATTCTGGCCAAGTGGCAGAATATTTAACATATTCCATTCTGGTATCCTGCATAGGAAGGGCAGGGGTTTCCAATGTAGGAACAATGATTAAATAACGTTTTACCCATAATGCAATAACCATTAGAAAAGCTGTAAGGGTAATCCAATTGGGTTTTCTAGTTTTTGGTAGGGCAACAATAATAATGGGAAGTAAGATGCCGAATAAATTGGCAAATAAAGTCCACCAACCATATTCTGCGGGATTGAATAATTTATTAATTACTTCACTATCCCATTTTGCAGAGCCAAACCAACTGGTAAAATATTCAGAGAAAGTAAAATAGCCATACCCACCAGCTAAAACCATCATTATATAGCCAAGGTTTTTAAAATGTTTGTCGGTGAAATAATCTCCTAGTTTGTACATTTTTCTATACACCCACATCGCTACAATCAATACGCCACATCCTGAATACAATGCACCGAGCACGAAGTAAGGTCCGAAAATAGTGCTATGCCATCCTGGACGTAATGTCATACCAAAAATCCATGAAAGTATCGAACTCACCATAATGGAAAGCGGTATAATAATAAGGGCTAATAAATTTTGAGAGATGAGCAAATGTCTTTTTTGGCTAGCAGCACCTCTATAGCCAATGGCTAAGAATTTATACAATTTTTGTTTCCAAGAAGGGATATTCAATTCTGAATCGCGGTATACAGCAAAGTCTTTAATCAGTGCCATATACAAAAACAATACACTGCCAATAAAATAAGTAAGAATTGCCAGTACATCCCAAGTCATGGGAGATTGTAATCTTGGATAAATAAATAAATGATGTAGGCGATCGAATCTACCCACACAAAGCAAAATAAATACGGGGCCAACTACCACTGAGATTATAGTCATCATCTGTGCTAGTCGAATAATTGGTTTTCCCCAGGGCACTTTGAATAAATGTAGCAAGCCTGATATAATGGCTCCAGCATAGCTTAAACCAATAAAAAAGATAAAATTAACAATGAATAATCCCCACACTACATTGTCACGCATTCCTGTTACCCCATGTCCTTTGGAAATCTGTAAGTATAAAGCGTATCCACCGACGGCGATCCATAGCAGAAAGAAAATCACCCAAAACCAGTTACGAGCACCAAATTTTTCAATATTGGGCCGCTGATAATTAAAGGCTTCCTGTTGGTATGTATTGAGTTCCATAAAAATTATAAGCTTTTAATGATTGTTAAATATTGCTTCTAGGATTTTGTACTATCTGGTTCCATGATATATTTGAATCTATTCTTCAAATTATCAGGCAAATTTTCATATCCTCTTTCAACAGGAAATTGTCTGTCTTTTGGAGGTAGATAATACACACGAGGTTGTGTGCCTAATTCTTCCAAGAAGCGATAGCCTGCGCGATCTTTTATTAATTGTTTAAAGCTGAGTGTTTCTTCGCCATTGGTTACAGCGTCTTCGTTTTCATCTCCAAAATAAAATACTCCATTCGGGCAAGCATCTACGCAAGGAGGAAGCAAGCCTTCTCTTGCTCTATCTGGACAGAAATCGCATTTTTCAACAGTGCCTACTCTTGCAGGAATACCTGTTTCAGCAGAATATTGTTGATTGCTAATTTCAAGAGGTATTACTGGATCGCTCCAATTAAATACGCGGGTAGAATAAGGGCAAGCAGCCATGCAGAATTTACAACCTATACATCTTTCATTGTCGATTAATACCAAGCCGTCTTGTCTTTTAAAAGTAGCATCAACAGGACAAACTTTTACGCAAGGAGGGTTGTCGCAATGGAAGCATTGTTTAGGGAACCAATACGGAGCAGCCTTGTCGCTATCCTTTAATAATTTTACCGTTAACCATTCTGTTTCTTCAGGACGGTAATGCCATTTTTGACAAGCAGTGATACACTTACGTGCATTCTTGCATCTAGATAGGTCAACCACCATGATGAATTTCTTGCCGGCAATACCTTGCCTGGCTTCCAATTTTGAAACGATGGCCATGTGTTCCTGATGGTTCAGGTAGGCGGAATCTATTTCTACGATTTCTCCTTCCGGTGAAAGTAATTTTACTTTTTGTGATACCGGTGCTTTTTTGGAGGAGCAGGAACAGGCCAAACTACCACAAGCTACCGTTGCTACGGTTGCTAGTGCTGCAGTTTTGATGAAGTCCCGCCTGCTTTTATCATTTATTTCTTCCTGTTTCATTTAAATTATTTTAAAAAGAATGAATGAATTAATCAGATATTTTCTTTTGAAGGGTTTTGCATCCAGTTATAGATGTCCTGGTTGTTGGCTTTTACTTTATTAGTAGCAGCCTTTACAATGGCTTGATCTACTTCTACTAGTTTGCCATCGGGGGTGAGCATTTTAACCATTTGCTTTTTACCCTTTTCGGATAGACCACCAGTAAGAAACCAGCGCCTGGATTTGTTCATTGGTTTTTTATCTTCTCCCATAAAATTGTTTTTAAAAATGAATGCGTTTATAAATTGGTTTACTTCATTTTAAATCGCGTGTAAAAGTAGTGGGGGCTCCTAAGCCAAATCATGACAACTGTTAAATAGTTACATGATTAAAATCATGTAGGGGCTTTTATGCCTTTTTTTTTCATTTTAATTATTGGTATAAAATTTTGGAGCAAAAAAAGCTCAAGTATTCATTGTTATTTCGGCATTCAATTTATATGGTATTGTAAATGAAAAACCATTGATTCAAGGGCGTCGCAAAGGGTGGGGATCAGGGCTGTATTTGAAAAAAATATCCGGCAAATAATAAATGGAGATTGATTCCACGGTATAATTATACTATTTATTATTAAAATATAAAATTATTT
>CAIOIZ010000151.1 GCA_903858475.1 uncultured Bacteroidota bacterium | reverse complement strand
TTTAGTATTGCTGCTGTAGGGAATGCCCAATTTACCAGAAATTTCCGCGTTAAATTATATACCGATACAATCATTGATAGGCCAATGCCTTATTTCAATTATTTGAAAATAACAAAAACCGGTATTCCTTTAACTGCATTACAAAGCCCTGATTATGTTCCTGTATACATGAATGGCTATGGTTCCAATGTAGCTGATGATAGAATTGTAGTAGCTGGTTTTTCACTTACTTATCCTGCGAAATTTATTTTCAATAATCAGAAGAATTTTTATTTTGAACTCCCTAGCACTGCAAGCGGAAATTATTTAGTAATTGATAATTTTAATTACGGCACAACTGCACCCGTTTTGTATGATATTACTGCTGGACTTCGCTATACAGGGGATATCGTATCTACACCCGGGAAAGTAAAATTTGTATTGCCTGCATCGGTAACGGCTGTACGCAAATTCATGCTGGTTAGTCAGGATGCTTCTAATATAGTTCCTGTTACAGGGCTTAGTAATAAGAATTTCTTAAATTATAATACGGTTTCTAATCAAGGAGATTACCTGATTGTCACTCACCCTAGTTTATTGAATAATGGCACTGGAACCAATTATGTTGATCAATATAAACAATATCGCAGTAGTATTGGTGGAGGTAGTTTTAATGTAAAGATCAATGACATCAATGAATTGAACGATCAATTTGCATACGGTATCAGAAAACATCCAACTGCAGTAAGAGATTTTGCTCGTTTTGCTACTCAACAATTTTCAATCAATCCTAAATATGTTTTCCTAATTGGACGAGGCTTGGATTACCATGCTTACAGAGATTTTGAAACAGATCCTGCTGCTGAAAAATTAGACCTGATTCAAACTTTTGGATGGCCTGCATCCGACAATATGATGTTGGCCGCTCCAGGTACTTTAATACCAGTTATTCCTGTTGGTCGCTTGGCTGCTATAAACGGAAATGAAGTAGGTATTTATCTAGATAAAGTAAAGCAATATGAACAAGCCCAACAATCAAATAGTCAAACAGTAGGAGATAAGGCTTGGATGAAAAATTTCCTACATGTTTCAGGTGGAAAAGACAGCTTGGAAAGTGCCTCTTTTGTTGATTATTTGAATCAATATAAAGCAATGGCAGAAGATACTTTATATGGGGCTCATGTTGAAACCTTTAAAAAATCTGGTACTGGTGCCATTCAACAAGCCAACAGTCAAAGAATTGAAGATTTGTTCAGAGAAGGACTTAGTTATATTCAATATTTCGGTCACTCCTCTGCTAATATTCTTGAATTTAATTTGAGTAGTCCCGATGTATATCAAAATCCAGGAAAGTATCCTTTCTTTAGCGTAAGTGGTTGTAGTGCGGGTAATTTCTTCCTTTTTAATCCGCTTCGATTGAATGGTGATATGACCTTGTCTGAAAAATATGTATTGGCTCCACAAAGAGGTAGTATTGCATTTTTGGCAGATACCCATTTTGGGATCCCTCCATTCTTGAATTTTTATAACACCGACCTGTATACGCAATTTTGTAAAAATATGTATGGCAATTCAATTGGTAATCAATTGAAAAAAGTAATTACTGATTTTGGTTCAAGTCCTCAAACATTGGATTATTATACACGTATTCATTTGCAAGAAATTACCCTTCACGGAGATCCTGCTATCAAAATAAATTCTTTTGCAAAGCCTGATTATCTGGTAGAGGACCAATTGATAAAGATTACACCATCCATCATTACTGTTGCCGATGCCAATTTTAATGTGAATGTAAAAATGATGAACATTGGTAAAGCAATTAAGGATTCTATCAGGGTTACCATCAATCGCAAATTACCAAATGATACCATCAAGATATTATACAATCAGATGATACCCGCCATTAAATACATGGATTCCATCAACCTGGTGGTACCCATTAATCCAATTACTGATAAGGGGTTGAATAAATTAATTGTAACAGTGGATGTGGGCAATAGGGTAGATGAATTAAGTGAATTGAATAATACAGTAACGAAGGACTTCTATATTTTCGAAGACGAATTGCGCCCTGTGTATCCTTATAATTTTTCCATTGTAAGCCAACAAAACATTACTTATTCGGCTAGTACTGCCAATCCATTAAGTGGCACTCGGCAATATATGATGGAGGTAGATACAACGGAATTATTCAATTCGCCCTTTAAAAAATCATATAGCCAAACAGGTCCAGGTGGGGTGGTGCAATTTAATCCTACCAATATTACATTCACCGATAGTACTGTTTATTATTGGAGAACAGCGATGGTGCCACTGGGTACTGCACAAATAATTTGGAACATCTACTCTTTTACTTATTTGGCTGGAAGTTCATCTGGATTTAATCAAGGGCATTATTATCAACATCTAAAAGATAATTTCTCGAATGTGAATTTGGCTTCCGATCGCCGATTCAGATTTAATGAACTGCAACGATCTTTGCGTTTCCGTACTGGACTCTATCCTTATTTTGATTATGATAAAATTAATGTAAACCTCGACTTCTATGAATTAGAAGGGTATGGTTGTAAATATGCTTCTTTACAGTTCTATGTTTTTGATAGCACAACACTAACGCCTTGGGTCAATACGCGTGTAGGGGCTGATGGTAGATTTGGCTCATGGCCTCCGGATTGTGCCGCTCCAACTGTTCCAGATCGTAAGTTTTTTGAATTCCCTTATACTATCCAGAGTTATCGTAAAGCTGCCATGGATTTTATTGATAGTATTCCTAATGGAATGTTTGTGGGGATTACCAATCTTGGTTGGATTTACAATTCAGTTTTTGTTGATCAATGGAAGGCTGATACTTTAACGTATGGCCCTGGCAAATCCTTGTATCATAAACTGAAAAGCATTGGCTTCAATAAGATTGATAGCTTTTATAAAAATTTGCCTTTATTGTATTTCTTCAAAAAAGGTTCTTCTACCTATGCGCCAACTCAAATCATCGGTCCGGCAGATTCCAATTATATCAATGAACCTATTCCATTAACCACAAGAGCTCAGGCTGGAACAATTGAGTCTCCAGTATTTGGTCCTGCTAGAAAATGGAATGCATTGCATTGGAGAGGAAATAGTTTGGAGGCTATCAATAGCGATACAGTGCGAGTAGCTGTATGGGGTATTCGCTCAAATGGGGTTGCAGATTTAATTACTACTGTTGCTCCATCTCGTGATACCAGTCTCGCCTTTATCAATGCTACTACTTATCCTTATATTCAATTAAGGCTGGATACTAAGGATGATATTTATGCCACACCCAATCAATTGCGCTTCCTATTGTTGAATGCTGATTATGTTCCAGAAGGAGCTGTTGCACCTGGTGTGTTATATAACTTCAAGGATACTGTTGATCAAGGTGAAAAAATCAATTTCTCCATTGCTTTCAAAAGCATCAGTCCAGTTGCTTTCGACAGCATGATGAAAGTAAAATTAAAAATTACCGATAGAAACAATAACCAACAATTAATCAGTATACCTAAGCGTAAAATAATTGCAGCCAGTCCAGATACACTGGTGGTTAATTATACCATTGATACTAAATTATTACCTGGCAACAATACATTGTACATCGAATTCAATCCAGATAATGATCAGGCTGAGCAATATCATTTCAATAATGTATTGTATAAAGATTTCTTTGTTAGGGAAGATAAATACAATCCACTTTTGGATGTAACCTTCGATGGGGTGCACATCCTTAATAAGGATATTGTAGCTTCTCTTCCACATATATTGATAAAATTGAAAGATGAAAGCAAATACCTGGCACTTAGTGATACAGCTTTGTTGAAAGTGCAGGTTCGATTCCCTGATAATAGTTTAAGAACATATCGCTTTAGTCCAGATACACTTCGCTTCACCCCAGCTAATTTGGCTGCAGGGGAAAATACCGCTTCGCTTGATTTTACCCCCTACTTCACAGAAGATGGAGAATATGAATTAATAGTTACTGGTAAGGATATGGTCGGCAATAAAGCAGGGGAGCTAGAATATCGAGTAATCTTCTCCGTGATTAATAAACCCATGATTTCAAATCTGTTGAATTACCCCAATCCATTTACTACCTCTACTGCATTTGTGTTTACATTAACTGGTAATACGATTCCGCAAAATATGCGTATTCAAATATTAACTATCACTGGTAAAGTGGTAAGAGAAATTACCAAGGATGAATTAGGGCCAATACATGTAGGTAGAAATATCACAGAATTTAAATGGGATGGTACTGATATGTATGGACAGAAATTAGCCAACGGTGTTTATCTGTATAGGGTATTGACAAACCTAAATGGGAATAGGTTGGATAAATACAAGGCAGATGGCGATAAGACCGATAAATACTTCAACAAGGGCTATGGTAAAATGTACCTGATGCGATAAGGGCCACAATAAATTACTCAGGGCAGCTATTTGGCTGCCCTTTTTTGTACATGCCTTATCTTTACGATATCAAAATGTTGAAGAGTAAAAAAATATTGGAAAAATTTTTGCAGCGACAACGCTTTAAACGAGTACTGCCCTTTTTAAATAAAGAGGTGCTTGATTTCGGCGGCAATGAAGGCGAATTGAAACAATTTGTGAAGGGGCATTATACCTTAGTGAATTATGATTATAGTGCTTTACAAACAGGGAAAGTGTATTTTGATACGATTGTATCGCTAGCAGTAATCGAACATATGCCTGTTGGGCAAGTTCAAGCAGTATTAAAATTATTCAAAAGCGTGCTAATGCCAAATGGGGTCATTGTTTTAACAACACCAACACCTAAATCTAAATGGGTGTTGGAATGTTTGGCAACTCTAGGTTTATTGGATAAAGTGAATATTGCAGAACACCAACATTATTGGACTAAAGAAGAATTGATAGCACTTGCCAAGGCCTCAGGATTTGCAGTGAAAAAATATTATAAATTTCAATTGGGATATAACCAGTTTATGCAACTGGAACATCTTAATAGCTAATGCATCATATATTGGGAATGCCAAAAAATACAAATACCACACTCTCCATCATTATTCCTGTGTATAATGAGGCTGATACTATTCAACAGGTATTGGATAAAGTACTTTCTATATCCTTGCTAGGGGGATTGTCCAAAGAATTAATAATTGTAAACGATTCTTCGGTAGATGCATCAGCGGATATCATTGAAAGATATATTAGTTCACATGCATCGGATAATATTCAAGTATTTCATCACTCCAAGAACCAAGGAAAGGGCGCTTCTATTCATACAGGCATTCAAAAGGCAACAGGCGAATATGTCATTATACAAGACGCCGATTTAGAATACGATCCTGCGGAATTTAATTTATTGCTACAGCCGATGTTGGATGGATTTGCTGATGTTGTGTATGGGTCAAGATTTTTGGGAGGCAAGCCGCACCGTATTTTATTTTACTGGCATACGGTAGGTAATAAATTAATTACTTGGCTCTGTAATATCGTAACTAATTTAAATTTAACAGATATAGAAACCTGTTACAAGCTTTTTAGAGCAGATATTTTGAAACAGCTAAAATTGAAAGAAAAACGATTTGGCTTTGAACCAGAAGTGACTGCTAAAATGGCAAGGGTTAAAGGAATAAGAATTTATGAAACAGGCATTTCTTATTATGGCAGAACCTATATTGAAGGAAAAAAAATAGGCTGGAAAGATGGAGTACGTGCCTTGTATTGTATTCTTAAATATGGGCTTTTTCGCCTTTAATTATTTTTTCAAACCAAGGATGTACTTCAGCGGCACTTGCTAATAGCGGTACGAAAAGGGCGGATCCAAGAAATAACATTCGCGCCAGTTCACTAGACAATAATAGGTGAATTAATATTATACTCGTAAAGGCGAGAAAGAATAGATTGAATTGCTTTTTTATTTTCTTTCTAAAACTACCATACAATAATCCCGTAATCAAAAAGAGGCTAAAAAAGCCATATACGGAAAATAAATCGGCCATGCCCTTTATTGAAAAAAGCTTGCCAATTGAAAGCTTGATACTTTCAATAGTGTCAAAAGCTTCTTTCAAACTTGCGGTGCCCGATGTAAAAGAAATGGCATCAATCTGAAATTTTATTCCGAAATAACAGAGCAACGAAAATGAAATTCCTGTAAGGATGGTTAATCGGTTATTTTTTTTGCTGAATAAAATTAGTAACGGGAAAAATAACGCAAATGATTCTTTGCTGATTAAGCCAATAACAATTGATGCAAATAATATTCTATTCTTTTGGCTAATGATTCCATACACCATCCCAGCAATGCATAAAATAGTAAGACTATCTGTTACAGGATGACCCGCCGTATAACTGGCCCATCTTCCTCCTGTTAAAAATGCAGCCAGGCCTATATAGCTGGCTCTTTCAGAAATTCCCATTTCCTGCATAATTAAAAAAATTACTAAGGCACTAAGGGCCATTAAAAAAGAATTAACCAAGTAAAATCCGGTGAGTAGTGGCCAGTCATAAACAGTTCGTTTATCCTGAACAATTTTATCGTACACCATTGATATGGGATAGGAGACTAGCGCTGCGAGCGCCGGCACAACAATTCTATATTTTCTAATTAGACTTTGATCATTGAAATCTCCTTTAGCGATGTGTAAGTAAGTTTCAGAATCTGCATTGTAAAACCGATCACATGATAGGTAGGTATTATAGCTACTGCCAATAATAATAGAAAAGGAAACGACTAATACCAAGATTTTAGTAGATGATATCCATTGTGGCCATTTCATATCCTTGCAGTTATTAAAGTGTAGTAATAAATGTAGAGTTTAAAGATAATAAGAAACTGCCTCTTAAATGAAGCAATTCTATACTGCAATAGCATTCCTCTTATTTATTGCCATTGGCTTAAGCTTAAAAATCTATTAGTAATAATTCTTGTGAAATGTAAGAATATAAGACATTGGATCTTATAATTTAGCGTGATTATTGTTTAAAACCCC
>CAIOIZ010000150.1 GCA_903858475.1 uncultured Bacteroidota bacterium | reverse complement strand
GTATACAAAATTTCAGAGGCAGTGCTCAAGTCTTCAAATAATGGCGGCTTAGCATGAATAGGACGACCACCTTCTTTGCTCACTTGTGGCAATCCATCAATCGCATCACCTGTAACATTAAACAATCGGCCGTTAATGGCTTCCCCTGTAGGCATCGCAATCGCTTTACCCGTATCCACTACCACAGCGCCTCTTACCAAACCTTCGGTACCATCCATTGCAATCGTACGAACACTGTCTTCGCCCAAATGTTGTTGAACTTCCAGCACCAGCGTATCACCATTATCGCGTTTTAATTCCAACGCATTGAGGATTTCAGGGAGTTTACTGCCACTGTCAAAATGCACATCCACCACAGCGCCAATTACCGATTTTACTTTGCCTGTATTAGCCATAAAATATTTATTTAAAGAAGGTTGATTTTTGAGCCGCAAAGGTAAGGGAGGAGGCTGAAAATAAGAAACGAAAAATCAGAAAACTGGCTTTCTAATTAATTTTATACCCAACAATATAAAAAATCATTGATTTTTTGCAACTTTAAGCTTCATTAAAGGTCGTTTTTAACCAATAAACAGCAAAAAATGTTCAAAAAACTTAGAACAGTGGTTTACCATGTTTCCGATTTGTCTACTGCCAAAGGCTGGTATCAACAGATTACTGGGGTGGAGCCTTATTTTGATCAACCTTTTTATGTAGGATTTGATATCAATGGCTGTGAATTAGGACTTGACCCCGACTTAACAAAGGTTCAAGCGGGCAATCATTCATTTGTTTATTGGTCGGTGGAGAATATAGAATCCTGTGTTGAAAAACTAACCCAATTAGGGGGGCATTTGATAGACCCCATTAAATCTGTCGGTGAGGATATTCAGGTAGCAGCCATTCAAGATCCATGGGGAAATGCCATTGGAATAATTGAGGAAAAATAAGGCAAGACTAAATTGATGGCCGCTTATTTTACCTCCTGCATATCTACCAATCGCTTATAAAACCCATTTTGAGCAAGGAGTCCTTCATGCGTTCCTCTTTCTACTATTTCACCCTTTTGCAGTACAACTATTTCATCGGCATGCCGAATGGTAGACAAGCGATGCGCAATTACAATAGAAGTTCTATTGGTCATCAGATTATTGATGGCATCCTGCACTAGCCTTTCACTTTCCGTATCCAATGAGGAAGTGGCTTCATCCAAAATTAGAATCGGTGGATTTTTTAATACCGCTCTGGCAATAGTGATTCTTTGCCTTTCTCCACCACTCAATTTGCTACCGCGATCCCCAATATTGGTTTGATATCCTTCCTCTTTTTGTTCAATAAAATGATGGGCATTGGCAATGCGAGCCGCATGTTGAATGGCAGCTTCGGCGGCTACTTCATTTCCCAATATGATATTATTGGCAATGGTATCATTAAACAAAATCGGCTCCTGGGTAACGATACCCATTAAACGCCGTACATCATTCAATGCATATTCCTTAATATTGATGCCGTCAATTAATAATTCACCACTTGTTACATCATGAAAACGGGGCACCAGGTCAGCCAATGTACTCTTTCCAGCACCACTACTACCGACCAAGGCCACGGTAGTTCCCTTTGGTACTACCAAATTGATATTCTTTAAAATAATATCATCTCCATAAGCAAACCCTACATTTTTAAATTCGATAGAATGTTCAAACTGCTCAATTCGTTTTGGATTCAATGCTTCTTCCACAATTAATGGAGCCCCTAACACTTCTTCAATTCTGGCAATGGCAGCACTGCCTTTTTGCATATTATAAAAGGAAGTAGATAAGGCTTTAGCGGGATTGATGATTTGAGTAAAAACACCAATATACATAATGAATCCTTTATCAGTTAAACCACCGGCATTGCCTCCTAATACCAACTGGCCGCCAAAATACAGAATAGCGGAAAGCACTAACACTCCCATAAATTCCGAAAGTGGGGAAGCTAGGTCGCGGCGATATTGCATGCGATTTTTAATATGAAAGAGGTCTTCATTATTTTTTCGAAACCGATCGCCAATTATTTTTTCTGCGGTAAAAGCTTTAATCACCCGCAAGCCACTCAAAGTTTCATCTAATAATGACAAAGCTTCTCCCTGTTTAATGGCTGCAGCATTCGACTGACGTTTTAATGAACGACTGATTCTGCCAATGATAAAGCCAGTTAGTGGAAGAAAAATAAATAGAAACAGCGATAAGTGTGGACTAATATAAACCAATACAGACAGTAGTATGATAATATTCAAAGGGTCTTTAATCAACCCTTCCACGGTACCCACCACAGAGTTTTCGAGTTCGCCTACATCATTGGTCATCCTACTCATAATATCGCCCTTGCGCTGTTCGGTAAAATAGCCAATCGGCATTTGTAGAATTTTTTGAAAAAGGGCTTCTCTTAAACGATTCATCACCCCATTTCGCATGGGAGCTAGAATGTAATAGGATAAATAAGTAAAAAGATTTTTTAAGAACACGGCAATGATCACCATGATACAAATCAATGCTAGTACAAAAGCAGTACTATGCACCGCCTTTAATTCCTGTAATTGAAAGCTGATGTACTTGATTAAATCCTGAGAAGAAGCAATATGTGCAGGTTCTACCAGCATTTCCTTGCCCTTGGTAAAAATCAAATCAAGGAAAAAGGGCAAAGACCCGATGGAGATGACCGAAAAAACGATGGCCAAGACTATAAATAGAAAATAGAGTACAATATTAGTTTTGTATGCCCCAACGTACCTGAAAAGCCTTGCGTATTTCTTCATTATTATTAATTCTGAATAGAAACAGCAAAGTAACTAATTTTACAGCAAACCTCGGCCTTGTCTAATCACATGGACCTGGTGCAGGACTATAAGTATTAAAATCAAGAACATGTTAGAAGGTAAAAGACAAAAACAGGTGGCAGGCCTATTGAACAAAGAACTCAACGAAATCTTCCAGCGGCTTGGATTGACTATGATGGATGGTGGTATGGTTTCTATTTCTGGAGTAAAAATTACGCCCGACTTATTTGATGCCAGGATATACCTGAGCTTTTTTAAAGTAGCTGACAATGATTTGGCATTAAAAAAAATTGAAGAACATCATCATGAGATCAAAAAAGAACTCACCAGCAGGGTTAGGCATCAATTAAGAAGTATGCCTAAACTAAGTTTTTACATTGATGATACACTGGAATATGTAGAAAAAATGGAAAAACTATTCAAAGATATCAACAAAGAAGAAGGTTAATAAGTAGATAGGAATCGCTCCAACATTATTGACTTAACCACTCAATTTATTACACTTGTATTTACAATTTGCCTGGAGGTATTTTAAAGCAAAAAAAACAACCAATGCCATCAATATTATTGCATGGGTAACGGTGGCTGTCATTGCTTTTGCTACCGCCTGCCAACTATTGGTATTAACTGTATTCAACGGATTTGAAGGCTTGGTAAAATCATTGTACTCCTCTTTTTATACAGACATTAAAGTTATTCCTGCCAATGGCAAAACTTTTTTCTTAACCGATAGCCAGTTGCAGCAAATACAGCAACAACCCTATATCGCAAAACTTTCGCTCATTGCAGAAGAAAAAGCCTTATTACAAAATAATGCAGGCGAAACGCAAACCGTTATCAACCTAAAAGGAGTTGATGAAGCCTTTGAACAAACTTCTGGCGTTGCAGCTAGCACCTATAAAGGTCATTTTAATTTGGGCACTGCTGACCAAGCAGGATTGGTGATAGGCAGTGGAGTGCAAAATAAGGCAGGCATCACCGTTAGTGAGTCTATTCCTTCCGATTCACTAACCCTTATTTTGCCAAAGAAAAACAGTGCAAACAACGATCCTTTGGAATCACTCAGTGAGGGAAACGTAAAGGCCACCGGTGTTTTTAGTATTCAACAGGAATTCGATGATAACTATGCCATCACGAACCTAGCTTTTGTAAAAGCACAAATGGGCATGTCGGCAAATGAATACAGCGCTGTTGAAATCCGGTTGAAGGAAAATTCAACTATTCAGGACAAGGCACAGCTTTTGCAATCCTTGATGGGAAATAACTACCAGGTAAAAACCCGTTACCAACAAAATATGAGCTTGTATAATACTATGCAATTAGAGAAATGGGCCATCTATGCGGTACTTACTTTAATTCTGATTATTGCTGCCTTTAACATGGTCAGTGCATTGACTATGTTGGTACTAGAAAAACAAAAAGACATCAGTGTTTTGCAAAGTATGGGCGCATCCACAAGGGCCATTCAAAAAATCTTTCTTTGGGAAGGTTTATTACTTGGTATTATTGGTGCAGGACTAGGAATTCTATTGGCTACTAGTATCAGTTTGCTTCAACTTAAATTTAAAATAATACCCCTCCATGGCGGGTCTTTCCTCATCAATTATTTTCCTGTAAAAATGTTATGGAGAGACTATGTACTAGTGAGTACCACTGCCTTATTAATCTCTTTTGCAGCAGCCTGGTTTCCTGCCAGAAAAGCATCTCGGCAGGCAATTCTTTTAAAATAAAAGGGGTACTAATAATCACCCAGCGTTTCGGGTAATTGTGCTAAAGCCCTGGCTAATTGCTCGTCATTGGGTGCAATTCCATGCCATTCATGAGTACCTTCCATAAAATCAACACCCTTTCCCATTGCCGTTTTCATCAGTATTACAATCGGCCTCCCCTTACCAAGAAAGGTTTTTGCGTGCAGTAAACCAGCCACTACTGCATCCATATCATTACCCTCCATTTCTACTACTTCCCATTTAAAAGCAAGGAATTTCTCTTTAAGATTATCCAAGCCCATGACTTTACTAGTAGGGCCATCAATTTGCTGACCATTTACATCTATAGTAGCTATTAGGTTGTCAACTTTATGATGTGCAGCAAATAAAATTGCTTCCCAGTTTTGGCCCTCGTCTAATTCGCCATCACCATGCAGCGAATAAACGATACAAGGGTCATTGTTTAATTTTTTGGCCAAAGCTGCTCCAGCGGCCACACTCAACCCTTGTCCTAAACTTCCACTAGCCATCCTTACCCCTGGTAATTTTTCGTGTGTTGTAGGATGGCCTTGTAAACGGGTATTCAATTTGCGAAAACTGGCGAGTTCCCCAACCGGAAAATACCCCGATCTAGCCAAAACACTATAAAATAAAGGGGAAATATGCCCATTACTTAAAAAGAAAAGGTCCTCTCCAACGCCATCCATGCTAAACCCTGGATTTCTTTTCATTACATCAAAATACAAGGCGGTAAGGAAATCTGCACAACCCAATGAACCACCAGGGTGTCCACTTTGTACGGCGTGTACCATTCTCACGATATCCCTTCTTACCTGGGAGGCAATTGCAGTTAATGCTGGCATAAAAAGACGTTTTAAGTACTGCAAACCTACTTTAAAAGTCTATGCAGACCAATTAAAAACCATGCTTTCAGTAATTTAGGGTAATAATAAGTTCATAAAAAATGCGTTATCTTTTCGTCTGTATATGGAGAAACCCAGCCAAATAGCAAAATCTCCACAAAACAATAAGAAAGCAACGTTTATTTAATCTGGAAGGTCTTAAATAATCTGTTTTGAGCTTTTTTGACAGAAAATAATAATATACTTTTGTAAACTGGATTATTACTAATCATACACCGCATGGATTGGACTACTATTTTATTGAGTGCTACGCTTGCCTTTGTCATCACATTTTTCTCTATCCCAGTTATCATTCAGGTAGCTAAGTCGAAGAAATTGTTTGATGAGCCCGATGAGCGTAAAGTACACAAGACCGTCATTCCAACCCTGGGTGGCTTGGGTATTTTTGCAGGCTTTATTCTTGCTACCCTAATAGGTGTGCCTGCTGGCTCAAGCAGCGAATTGCAATTTATAGCAGCCGCCTGCATTGTGATTTTTTTCTTGGGCATCAAGGACGACATTATGGTATTAAGTGCCAGCAAAAAATTTGCTGGGCAATTAATTGCTGCAGGCATCCTAATTAAATTTGGGGGTATTCAAATTACCAATATGTATGGTTTTTTGGGAATACACGAACTACCAGCAGCTGCCAGTGTCGTTTTTACCATGCTGACCATTGTTGTAATCACCAACTCTTTTAATCTCATCGACGGTGTAGATGGATTGGCCGGGAGCTTAGGTTTATTAACCTCATTGGTTTTTGGCGCCTACTTTGCTTTCAATGGGAATATCACTTTTGCGGTCGTTTCTTTATCATTAGCGGGTAGTATTGCGGGTTTTTTGATTTATAATTTTTCCCCTGCCAAAATATTCATGGGCGATACGGGTTCGCTTTTATTGGGCCTACTTAATTCGGTTCTTAGTATAAAATTTATAGCCATTGCTGGAAATCCAAATAGCACTTTGCATTTAGAAGCTGCCCCCGCCATTGGGTTTGCCATATTAATGATTCCGCTATTTGATACACTCAGGGTATTTACGCTGCGCATACTAAATCGTCGAAGTCCATTTAGCCCAGACCGAAACCATGTGCATCATTTTTTACTCGATTTAGGATTTAGTCATAAAATGGTAACTTTTATCTGTGTAACTGTCAATATTGCTTTTATTGCTGCAGCATATTTTATTCGTTACTTGCAAACCACAGCAGTAATTGGTATTTTATTTTGCTGTGTTATCGTTTTCATTAGCACAGTATATTATTTTAGTCGCCAGAAAAATAAAAAAATGTCAAAAGCCAATGTGTCAAAACCAGCAATGGCGAGGACAACGCAAAGATTTACAATGGCGGCAGAACCGACTCCTGTTGAAGCTGATTAATTAATTCACCATAACATAATTTTTATCAGCCCGATCTTATCGGGCTGATTTATTTTACAGCTCTTTTAATTAGATTTGCACCACATAACAATAATTATATGTCCGCAGACTTGCATACGATACAAACCGACAACGAATCGCACATGGTAAAAGCCATTGCTCACCTTGAATTTGAACTTACAAAAATCAGAGCAGGCAAAGCCAATCCTGGTATGCTAGCTGGCATTGTAGTAGATTACTATGGCAATCCAACGCAGATTGATCAGGTAGGTAATATCAGTATTATGGATGCCCGAACATTAAGCATTCAACCATGGGAAAAAAACATGTTACAACCCATTGAGCGTGCCATCATCGCTGCCAATATTGGTATCAATCCACAAAACGATGGAAATATTATTCGTTTAAGTATTCCACCACTAACAGAAGAGAGAAGAAAAGAATTGGTAAAAAAATGTAACGCTGAAGGGGAACAAGGAAAAATTGCTATCCGCAATATCCGCAGAGACGCTATTGAACATATTAAAAAACTACAAAAAGACGGGCTAAGCGAAGATGCAGCCAAAGATGCAGAAGCAGCCATTCAAGACACAACCAATCGCTATATTGCCATGATAGAAAAGCATTTGGCTGCAAAAGACAAAGAGATTATGGCGGTATAATTATCAACTTATCTCAACGCCCAACCAAAGCCCATGTATACAAGAGAAACTTGGTTTCTAATTGTTTCTATTCCTTTATATGCAATTGTTATTGGCATTGAAATTTTCATGAGCAATTGGCATGGAAAAAAGTATTACAGTATTCGCCAAACTTTACAGAATATTTACCTCACATTATTGAATGCCAGCTTAGATTTATTTTTGAGATGGGCCTTTTATTTTAGTGTTTTAACCTGGTCGTATCAACAGCATTTTTTTCGTATTCACAATCCTTATTTATATTGGTTCCTACTTTTTATTTTAGAAGACCTGGCTTTTTATTTTGAACACCGGGTAGATCATTACTGCAGGGTTTGTTGGGCGGTACATGTAACCCATCATTCCTCTGAAGAATACAACCTTACTACTGGTTTTCGCTCTAGTGTCTTTCAGCCGGTATATAGATTTCTCTATTTCATTCCAATTTGTTTGATGGGTTTCGATCCCTTAGACATTGTATTTATGTACAGTGTCACGCAGACTTATGGCATTTTATTACATACTCAATATATCAAAAAAATGCCTCGTTGGTTTGAATGGTTTTTTGTTAGTCCGGCACATCATCGAGTTCACCACGCAACCAATATTATTTATCTGGATAAAAACATGGGTATGTGCCTAATTATCTGGGATAAACTATTCGGAACTTTTCAAGATGAATTAGAAACTGAACCGGTGAAATTTGGACTCAGCAAGGAAGTTGCAGGGATTAATCATCCTGCTAAATTGGTTTTTCATGAATGGCTGGCCATTGGCAAGGACCTACAAAAGAAAACCAGCTTCCTAAACAAACTGCGCTATCTTTTTATGCCACCAGGTTGGAGCCATGATGGAAGCAGTAAAACTGCTAATCAAATGCGGAAAGAGTTGACTCATCCTTCCTAATTTTCAATACAATTGCTCTTTCACCAATCCTTTGAAGGGCTTATCTTTGTCGCATGTTAGCGATTAGTAAAAGAGGTCAGGCCATGCCTGCATCCCCCATCAGAAAATTGGTTCCCTATGCAGAGGCTGCAAAAAAAAGAGGCACCAAAGTATTTCACCTAAATATAGGACAACCCGATATTGAAACCCCTTCAATGGCATTGGATGCGGTTCGTCATTCTGATTTTAAAGTATTGGAATATAGTCACAGTGCAGGTAATGAATCCTATAGAAAAAAACTAACACAGTATTATAAAAAAAATGGAATAGAGGTAAGTGCTGACCAAATAATTATTACAACGGGAGGTAGCGAAGCCATTTTATTTGGCTTTATGGCCTGTCTTGATCCAGGAGATGAAGTAATTATTCCAGAACCATTTTATGCCAACTACAATGGGTTTGCGGTAGCGGCAGGAGTGGTTGTAAAGCCTATTAGTTCTAGTATAGAAACTGGTTTTGCCTTACCCCCAATTGAAGATTTTGAAAAAGCCATCACCCCAAAAACAAAAGCCATTGTGGTGTGTAATCCTAATAACCCTACTGGCTATTTATACAGTGCGGAGGAAATGGAAATATTAAAACAAATCATTATTAAGCACCAGCTTTTTTTATTCGCTGACGAAGCATACCGAGAATTCTGTTATGAAGGCAAGCATACCAGCGCTATGCATTTAACTGGGGTGGAAGAACACGTGGTACTCATGGACACCATCAGTAAAAGGTATAGTGCCTGTGGTGCAAGAATTGGAGCATTTGTAACAAAGAACAAAACATTATTGGATGCAGTCATGAAATTTGCTCAAGCCCGATTGAGTCCGCCAAGTTTTGCACAAATTTTGGGAGAAGCAGCCATTGATTTACCCGATAATTATTTTGATACTACTAAGGCCGAATACAAATTAAGAAGAGATACTATTGTAAAAAGGTTGAATAATATCCCAGGTGTTTTCTGTCCAAACCCCGGGGGCGCTTTTTATGCTATGGCACAACTTCCCATTGATGATGCAGATGTATTCTGTCAATGGCTTTTAGAAAAATTCAGTTGGAATAATCAAACAGTTATGTTGGCCCCTGCTACTGGATTTTATTCTACTCCAGGACTCGGTAAAAAGGAGGTGAGACTGGCCTATGTATTGAATGTAGCATCCATTCACTTGGCGATGGATTGTCTAGAAAAAGCATTGGAACAATATGCATTGGAAATGAAATAATCCCCAAGGGCTTTCAACCATCACTAGTCAATGCTATTGCACGCTGGAGGTTGAATATCTATTTTTTTATTAAACGCCGCTAGAACCCTTATTCGAAGCTATTCTCCTTGAAATTCTTGGAGGGAATTAATGCATTCATTTTAGTATTATTCCCTAACTTTAAGTTGTTATTAACTAAAACTACTATTCACAATGAGAAAACTAATCATTTGCTTAACAGCAATGTTGTTTTGTGCATCTTTCTCTTATGCACAAACTATTACCGGCAAGGTGGTTGACAGAAACAACCAACCAGTAGAAGCTGCCAGCGTAAAGGAAAAAGGTACTACTAATGGTACCACCACTAATAAGGATGGTAATTACACCCTCAAATTAACAAATGCTGATGCTACCCTAATTTTCTCGGGAGCAGGCCTTGTTGAACTAGAAATTAGTGCAAAAGGTAGAAAATCGGCGGATGTTACCATGAGCTCCAATAGCATTAGCATTGGAGCTGTTGAGATGGTAGGTACCAGAAGCCTTCGCCGTTCAGCAACAGAAACCCCTGTTCCGGTAGATATTATTCCTGTTTCTAAAATTACGAACTCTCTTGGACAAGCTGATTTGAATCAGATTCTGCAATATGTTGCTCCTTCGTTTAATAGCAACCGTCAAAGCGGTGCTGATGGTGCTGATCATATTGATCCTGCTACATTGCGTGGCTTGGGACCAGATCAAACATTGGTATTGGTGAATGGTAAAAGATGGCACCAGTCTTCCTTAGTTAATTTATTCGGTAGCCGCGGACGTGGCAATACTGGCACCGATTTAAATACCATTCCTGCTGCTGCCATCGAAAGAATCGAAATCCTTAGAGATGGTGCAGCCGCACAATATGGTTCTGATGCTATAGCAGGCGTTATCAATGTAATTTTAAAATCAAACGTTAAAGAAGGCAATGTAAATGTATCTGTGGGTGAATTCATGACAGGTCGTGGTAAATCACTGGATTCTGATAATGGAAAAGTATTGAGCAAACATTCAGATGGTCTTACGGTGAATGCCAACTTGAATTATGGATTCCAATTAAAAAATAATGGTTTTATCAACTTAACTGCTGATTACCTGCTTAAACAAAAAACCTATCGTCCTAATTTCGAAACATTGTATCCGGATAACTACCGTAAGAAATTCGGAGATGGTTCCTTAGACAATTACAGTTTATTTTTCAATAGTGGATTCCCTGTAAAAGGCAAGACTAGTTTCTATGCCTTTGGAGGAATAAGCGCCCGCAATGGTAGTGCTTATGCCTATACTAGAGATGCAGGATCTGCAAGAAATGTAACTGCCATCTACCCTGATGGGTTTGATCCTATCATTCAATCGAAAATTAATGACATTGGATTGTCTTTTGGCATTCGCAGTGAAAAACGTGGATGGAATACAGATTTCAATGTAAACCTGGGAAGAAATCAATTCAAATATGAAGTAGACAAAACATTGAATGCTTCATTATTAGCTGCATCACCAACTCATTTTAAAGCAGGTGGATTTCAACTTTCTCAAAACAGTATTGGTTTTCATGCCAACAAAGCATTTGCAAAATTTGCAAAAGGATTTAACCTAGCCTTGGGTACTGAGTTAAGACAAGATCAATATAAATTATTTGCAGGGGAATTGGGTTCTTACAAACAATACGGTCCTGTTGTATTTGACATTAGCGGTGGAGATACCAGTTTCCGTCCAGGTGGTTCTCAAGGGTTTCCTGGATTTCAACCTAAAGATGAAACCAATAAAGCTAGAATCAACTGGGCTGGATATGCAGATGGTGAATTGGATTTGTCGAAAAGCTTTATGATTAGTGGAGCAGTAAGAGCAGAAAACTATTCTGACTTTGGTTGGACAACCAATTTCAAATTTGCTACCAGATTAAAAGTGAGCAATAACTTTGCTTTAAGAGGTTCTATTAGCACTGGCTTCAGAGCACCTTCCTTACCGCAAAAACATTTTAGCTCTACTTTCACCAACGTAGCGGCAGGGAAAATTTATGAAATTGTAATTGCTCCCAATTCTGGATCATTGGCGAAAACCGTGGGCATTCCCGATTTGAAGCAAGAAACTTCTGTTAATACTAGTTTTGGATTTACTGCAAAACCCATCAAGAATTTTAGTTTAACCGTAGATGGTTATACGGTTAGCATCAAAGATAGAATTGTACTAACCGGATTGTTTGACCAAACAGATGATGTAATTGGAGAAACTTTGGCTGACCTAAATGTTGGTGCTGCTCAGTTTTTTACCAATGCAGTTGATACCCGTACGGATGGATTTGATGTAATTGCTACCTACGGCATAAATTTAGGCAAGGGCAAATTAACTGGTACTTATGCGGGTAACTTCAATCACATGAAAATTAATTCAATTAAAACAACCGATGCTTTGGCTGGAAAAGAGGACATCTATTATGGCGCAAGAGAGCAATATTTTTTATTGGCCAGTGCCCCTAAAAGCAAAATGAATTTTGGATTGAATTATAAGATTAACGACTTCGACATCAATCTTCGCATTACCAATTTTGGCGAAGTAAGGATTATCGATTTTGCCGATCAAGTTGAATTATTCAAAAAGAAAACAACGACCGATATTTCTTTCAGCTATTTAGCTAACAAGAAAGTAAATATCACCCTAGGTGGAAGTAATATTTTTGATGTGTACCCCGATCATCATGATGCAGCCAATACCGAAACAGGTGGTATGTGGGAAGCTGTTCAGATGGGACATGGCGGTTCTTTCTTCTTTGCTAAAATTGGATTGAAATTTTAATAAGTTCAGCACTAGCAATTTCAACTCAACAATAGAATGCGTCCCGATAAAAATCGGGACGCATTTTTTATTAAATGGCGGTATTCAATTTTTTTAAACTCGTCTACTGCGCACCGGGTGCACAATGTTGTCGTAGGTACTCTGTATATAATGTAACTAGATGAAGTGAAGTGCCTTCTCCTTCAGAAATATTATGTGTACGGTTGGGATAAGCCATGTATTGGAACTGTTTATTGTATTTGATCAATTCATTCACTAACACTTCTGCATTACTAAAATGTACATTGTCGTCACCGGTGCCATGTATATAAAGGAGATTGCCTTTTAATCCTTGAACATAATGTATTGGTGAGCCATTTACAAAATCTGCTCTATTTTCCTGTGGTAATCCCATGTACCGTTCTTGATAAATATTATCATAAAACAATTGATTACCGACCGCGGCAATAGCAATTCCTGTTTTGAATAAATCGGGGTATTGAAATAATAGGTTCAGTGTAGAAGAACCTCCGCCACTCCAACCCCAAACTGCAGTGCGTTCTTTATCAAAATAAGGCTGGGTTTCTAATAGTTTCACAAAGCCATGCGCCATATCATTGATATTAATCCTTCCAATATTTCTGTAAATAGCTTTCCTCCAAGCAGCCCCTTTCAATTGAGGAGTGCCTCTATTATCAATTCCCACTTGCACATACCCATCACCCGCCATATCGCCGTTATATAAATAATTACTATGATTGCCATAACTATCCCCAACCGTAGAAGCAGCTGGCTCTCCATATACATACAAAACCACTGGGTATTTTTTTGTAGGATCAAAATTCTTTGGCTTATTAATCCAAGCATCTAACACTACATTGTCGGCTGTTGTAATTTGCAAATACTCTACATTGATGGAGGGATCAGGCTTCAGTAAAGTACTCAGCAATTTTCCATTGAGGGGTTTATTGTCGGGTAAACTAATCCATTCTTTCACAGGTGGTGTTTTATAATTACTAAACGTATGCGTAGCGAATTTTCCACCGGGTGCTATATTGTATTCATGTGTACCAATTAAACTAACTGTGCTCAATAATTCTGCCCCTTCTTCTTTGGATTTTTGAACAACCGATTTTAATTTATCTAGTACATTAGCGGATTTATTTTCAATATGTATTCTATACAAGTAAAGTTGTGTAGCATTATTGGGAGAAGCGGTGAAATAAATATAATTATTGGCTTCGTCAATACATTTGATTTCGCCAATATCATAATTGCCTTTTGTTAACAATGTTTCTGTTTTACCATCCCTGCTAATTTTATAGATATGACGCCAGCCATCTTTTTCACTTACCCAAATAAAATCTGTTCCTTTATTAATCCAATTAAAGCCTCCAGGCTCTCCAAAAATATCACCAGCATTCAAGTCTACCCAAGCATCGTCATTTTCAGCCCAAAATGTACGGCTATTGCCATCGTTTGCATTACAGTAGATTAATCGACTCTCCTGTTGTTTACGATTCATTTGCTGCACCATCAATTCATTGGCACCCGACCAATCCATACGTGGAATATAATGTTGTTGAGGATCTCCGTCAATCTGCATAAAACGAATAAAGCCATTATCCATATTGATAACACCTATTCGAACAGGCGAAGGCGCTTCTCCTACTTTGGGGTATTCTACTGGAACAATCTGAGAATAATTACTATCTGTAGTGTTTAGCATATAATAATCTCTAATCTTCGTAGCATCTACTTGCCAGAATGCTATTTTGCTGCCATCGGGACTCCACTTAAATCCATCTCGGCAACCAAACTCCTCTTCATATACCCAGTCGAAAGTGCCATTGATAAATTTTCGTGTACCATCCATCGTTAGTTTGGAAATTTGTCCAGTAGTCAAATCCTCCGAAAAAATGTTATGCTCACTAACATAAGCAACTTTCTTCCCACTCGGCGAAAATTTGGCAAACATCAAGGATTTTGAGGGCCTTCCTTTTCCCAATTGACTCAATTTGCCGCTGGCCACATCCAATACCCAGTAATCACCGCGGGTATTGAGTCGCCAAACTTTTTCTGTGTTGGTAAAAAGGAGTAGTTTACTATTGTCTGCACTAAATGTATAAGACTGAGGTATCAAATTCTTGCCAGCAGCAGGAGTCAACAGCTCTTTTTTGATTACCACGGTTTCAGCAGCAGTTTTAGGGTTTACCCTTACAATGGCTCCTTCTTTAAATTTTGTATACGTATTGCCATCTGCATCCCATTTAAACTCACGTTGGGCAAGTACAGTCTGCATCCAAAGCATTACTAGAAGTAATAAAAAGCTAATCCGTATTTTCATATTGTAATATTTTAGAAAACTAAATTAAGCAAATAGCAGCAGCCCCCCTATAGCATTGCTGGAAAAGGATGTAATTTTGTAAAAAGATTATATTTTCAATCCCCAATGGAAAAAGAAAAAATCAGACTGGATAAATATTTGTGGTCAATCAGGCTATTTAAAACTAGGAGTATGGCTGCGGATGCTTGTGAAAAAGGCAAGGTAAAATATCAAGGATTAGCTGCCAAATCCGCTAGAATGGTTGCAGTGAATGATGAATATGAAATTAAAACACCTGATAAAAAATGGCTAATTAAGGTAATCGCTTTATTAAATCACCGATTACAATACAGTGAAGCAATTAAGCATTACCAAGATATTACTCCGGTAGAAGAAATGGAAAGAATTGCCTTTCAAGCGGCTGTTTTTAATACTGGCAAAAGAATGAGCAAACAAGGTAGACCTACCAAAAAAGATAAAAGAGAACTCGATGAATTCATGGGTGACTAAATTATAAATAGAATGAAAATTGATATACTGTCCGTTGTGCCTGATCTTTTGCAAAGTCCTTTTGCCCACTCCATTTTAAAAAGGGCCAAAGAAAAGGGATTATTAGAAGTAAATGTAATCAACTTAAGAGATTATACTACTTATGCTAGAGCGCAAGTAGATGATTATGCATTTGGTGGTGGAGCTGGCATGGTAATGATGATTGAGCCCTTAGTAAATGCCATTGAAAGTTTACAAAAAGTTAACCAATACGATGAAATCGTTTACTTGACACCCGATGGTCAACGATTTGACCAAAAAATGGCCAATACTTATTCTTTAAAAAATAATCTACTACTTATTTGTGGCCATTACAAAGGCATTGATCAACGATTCAGGGATCATTTTGTTACCCAAGAAATATCCATTGGGGATTATGTATTGAGTGGTGGAGAAATAGCAGCGGCTGTAATGGTAGATGCTATTGGCAGATTAATCCCCGGTGTATTGAATGACGAAACCAGTGCCCTTACAGATTCTTTTCAAGATAATTTATTGGCTCCGCCAGTCTACACGCGTCCAGAAGAATTTAGAGGATGGAAAGTGCCAGAAATATTATTGAGTGGCAATCATAAATTGATTGATAACTGGCGGGCCGAACAAGCATTGAAAAGAACACAGGAAAGAAGACCAGATATTTTGGATGCAGAATAAAAAAGGGGCAGAATATTTTTCTGCCCCTTTTACAATCAATCTTTTTTTAAACCTATCAAAGGCAATGCTTTTTCCCTGATTAATTGATTAAAAGACAGCAAGTCTTCATTGATTATTTTCTTTAACAAATTCAATTGAACAGCGGCCTGAGCTCCTAAGTCCGCAAATGCATCTTTTACTTGTTTGGCAGGCGCCGCATTGCCACTTGAAGCAAAATCATACAACCCCGATATTTTATCGTCTAACCGTATGGGATAGTTTAATACATCTTGGCCACTCTTGGCCTTGGTTTGATGCAATGCTTCTTCAATAATGGTCAGTTGCTTATTAATACTATCTGCTTTATCCTTTACTTCTTTGGGCAATTCTTTGCCCTGCTTTTCGGCAAAATCATTCAATTGTTTTCTGATATCACGGATATTTTTAATGGCCTTTTGAATCTCATTGAATTGATCCCTCACTGAAATCAGGAAATTAAATTGGTTTTCATAATCAGCTTGCGTTAGGTTATACACCGGATTGGCTTTTATTGAAAAACTTCCTTCCAATGAATCTTTCCCAAACCGTATGGTATAATAGTAATTGCCTGGGGCTGCTTTAGGACCTGGTACATTCCCATGCCAAATAATCTGACCATCAATTTTATCAGCCGCAGGATACATCATGTCCCAAACAAAACGATTCATGCCTGCGAAAATATCTAGCTTGTTTTCCTTTTCTTTGGCGTTTGTAGCAAAAGTCTTGATTTCTTTTTTATGCTGGTCAAGGATTTGAATACTCAACTGACTAGAATCGTTTATGCTTTTCAGATAGTAGTTAATGACTGGCCCACTGGGCGGATTCATGCCAGCATTGCGGGGAGAAGGTTGTTGATAGCCATCATATCTATACACTTCATTTACAGGAAAAGCATATAAGTTTTTCTCCAAAATATGCGCAGCCTTTTGCTGTACAATAGTTAAATCATCCAATACCCAAAATGACCTGCCTTGAGTGGCTACAATCAAATCATTTTCTTTAATAGTCATATCCGTAATAGGCACAATGGGCAAATTCAACTGGAATGGCTTCCAGTTATTGCCATCATCATAACTTATATATAGCCCATATTCTGTTCCAGCATATAAAAGACCCTTCACTTTTTTATCAGCACGAATCACTCTTGTGAAATGATTGCTGGGAATACCATTGGTGATTTTCATCCAAGTCTTGCCATAATCTTCTGTCTTGAAAAGATAGGGTGCAACATCATCACTCTTGTATTTGGTACCAGCAAAATAGGCTTTGCCCTTTACAAAGGGATCCGTCTCAACACAATTCCACATCATCCAAGCGCCAGCCATTGGGGGTGTTACATTGGCCCAATTCTTACCCCCATCTTTACTAACATGAATTAGTCCATCATCACTACCGGTCCATAATAAATCTTTTTCCAACACAGATTCAGCAGCAGTAAAAATGGTACAATAAACTTCTACTCCTGTATTATCTTTTGTAATGGGGCCTCCACTACTTTTTTGTCTGGATTTGTCATTGGTAGTTAAATCGCCCCCCAATGCAGTCCAGCTAGCACCTTCATTTTCTGTGGCAAATAATACATTGCCACCTGCATACAATTTTTTGGGGTTATGCGGAGAAAAGAAAATCGGAAAATTCCATTGGAAACGATATTTACTAACGTCTGCACCTGCACCTAATGGATCATCGGGCCACACGCTGACTGCTCTATTCTCGCCTGTTTTATGATCGAGTCGCGAAAGATAACCGCTATAATTTCCACCATAAACAATATCTGGATTCAGTGGGTCGGCTACAACATAGCCGCTTTCTGCACCAGCTGTTGACTGCCAATCGTCTTGTGATATTTCTCCACCATCACTTCTTGATAAAATTCTAACGGTGCTATTATCTTGTTGTGCACCCAAAATTCTATATGGGAAATGATTATCGGTACTAACCCTATAAAATTGCCCAGTGGGCTGATTCATATAAGTGCTGAAATTTTCACCTCCATCAAAACTAATTTGAGCGCCGCCATCATCGGCAATAATCATTCTTCTACCATCTTCTGGATCAATCCACAAATCATGATGGTCGCCATGCGGTGTATTAATATTTCGGAATGATTTTCCGCCATCTGTTGACTTCAGAAAATTTACATTGAGTACATATACACTGTTTTCATTTTTTGGATCCACAAAAATTTTACTATAGTACCAGGCACGTTGGCGAATATTATTGTCGCTGCTTTGTAATGACCATGTTTCACCTGCATCTGTGCTTACCAATAATCCACCGTCTTTGTTTTCCACCAGCGCATAAATTTTATCTGGGTTAGAAGGTGCCATGGCCACTCCAACAATACCCCAAAGTCCTTTTGGAAGTCCCTTATTGGCCGATATATTTTTCCAGGTTTCGCCACCATCGATACTTTTCCATAAACCACCGCCCTCTCCTCCACTCTCTAAACTATAAGGAGTTCTTTGTATGCGCCAAGTACCTGCATACAATACAGCGGGGTTACCATTTTCCATGACCAAATCGCTGCAACCTGTTTGATTATTTACATACAATACTTTTTTCCAAGTCTTGCCTCCATCCATTGTTTTAAAAACACCTCTTTCTTCGTTGGGACCAAATAAATGCCCGATAGCAGCTACCCAAACGATATCGGGATTTTTAGGATGAATAACAATACGAATAATATGTCGGGTGTCTTTCAATCCGAGATTTAGCCAACTCCTTCCTCCATCATCGGTCCGCCAGATGCCAAAACCTTCACTAACATTTCCTCTTAAAGTATTTTCTCCTTCTCCCACATACAATATTGTAGGGTCACTGGGTGCTACTGCCACCGCCCCTATACTACCACCGAAAAATTTATCGCTGATATTTTTCCAATTACTACCGCCATCAATAGTTTTCCATACCCCACCACCGGTACTTCCAAAATAAAAACAGTTTTTGTTTTTAAAATCACCTGTAACCGCACCGCTCCTGCCGCCTCTATAGGGACCAATGCTTCTAAACTTTGTTTTGCCTAATAAAACACTATCACTATTATCAATTGCATTCATTGTTTTTTTCTGTGCCTGTAGATTTATAAGAAAAAAACAGGACACTATACTAAACAGTAGTTTTTGCATTATATATATTTTTAAGAAAGGTAAGATACGGAATGAAATTAAAAAAGTGCTTCGGCAAGGAAGCACTTTATATAGATGGTCAAATAGCGTTATTACTTAAAAATGCTTTCATCCACTGGTTTGTTGATTTCAATGGAACTTACTAGAATATTTCCGTTAGGGGTTGATTGAGCATAAGGAAACACATATCCTTCCGGGGTTTTCTTAAAATCACTGAAAATAGTTTCCATCTCAGTCTCCTCTCCATTAATATTAACAGTACTGACAGTTTTTATTTTATAAAAAGTACTAGCATCAATAAATAGTTGTACTATTTTGCCAGCATTGCTAGTAAGTTTTAAATGATAGCAATCGGCGCCTTCTACTTTTTCCTTTCCCACCAATTCTACTGCATGACCTTTTTCTTTATAGTTCAATAAATAGCCTTGTATATCCAGTGAAAGCTGCCCCGATTTTAATCGCTCTGCATCCACTTCTTCTGGACTACTTTGGCCTTGAAATGGCATATAGCTAATGCCCTTTGTGGGTGTCATTATCTGATACCCCTCCCCCATTCCGGGTACAGCAATATCTGAACGAAAACCAACCCCATTCACAGCTGTAGTAATAACAGCTACTTCTAAACCCTGTACATTCAATGAGCCAGTCGTTTTAATTGTTTTTAAGGCCAATAATTTTTCTTTCCCGCCAACAGCATCAATGTATTTACCAATGACTTCATCAGCGGTTTGTGCCCAACTGATTTGTGCAGTTAGAGCAGTTAATAAAACAAGTAGTGATTTTTTAAAATAATTCATGGTGATAGTTTTTGTTTTTTTATTCAGGTTTATACAATTTGGCGTCCACTGGTTTATTTATTTCTATTTTATCAAAAGTAGTACCTCCACCTCCCATACCACCTCCGCTGATTTTCATTTCCATAGTATGTGGAAACAATACGCCTTCCACTTCGTGGTAATCAGAATAGATAGTGATGGTTTCTGTTTCTGCAACAGGCTTTCTGCCTCCGCCGCCCATGCCCAGTCCCTTTTGAGAAGATTGTTGTAATAAATTGGTCAATGGGTCAATCCAATAAAAAATCTCTTTCCCTTGTACGGTTGTTAATTTTATTTTTTGACAAAGCATCCCATTGGCTGAATCATTTCCTAGCAATTCTGCTTTATGTCCTTTAGCCGCAAAATCAACCAAGGGACCTGCGATATCCAATTCGGCTTGCATTCCAGCTACTGCTTCTGCAGGCAAAGCAGTTGGAGTGGTGCTGCGCATAGAAAACATTGACCAAGCTTCTTTATCGGTAACGAGCATAAAGCCATTACCAGCTCCCATTTCAAATTCGGTTCTACTTAATTTGCCTTGTTCTTTTGTTACTTTCACCGTTACTTCATTGCCCATCATCTGACGAGCGCCTTCCATATAAATAGAATGAATAGCCAGTAGCTTTTCTTTTCCACCACGGGTTTTTACGTAGTTGTCAATCACTTCCTCTACAGATTGTGCCTTGCTATATTGTACTAAAACCAAAAAGACAACTAGAAATCCAAATATTAAAATACTCCTAAGCATAGATGTTATTTTTGAGGATGAAAGGTAGTAAAAATTAATTCAGTTAAAAATACCGTTTGTATAAATTAACGGAGCATGCATGGATTATCTTTACAAAAAAACTGCCATGCAAATCAGGGGTAATATTGTAGACCTATTCAAGCAAGAAATTTATTTAGGCAAAATGACAATAGCGGAAGGGAAAATCCAATTGATAGAAAGATTGGGGGAACCCTCTCCATCAGAAAAATATATCATGCCCGGTTTTGTGGATAGTCATGTTCATATTGAAAGCAGCATGCTCGTACCTTCTGAATTCGCCAAACTAGCAGTGGTGCATGGTACGGTAGGTACCATCAGCGACCCACATGAGATTGCCAATGTATGTGGGTTAGAAGGGGTAGAATACATGATTGAAAATGGCAAGACTGTTCCATTTAAATTTCATTTTGGGGCTCCCAGTTGCGTGCCTGCTACCATCTTTGAAACCGCTGGCGCTGCCTTGAATGCTGCTGAGGTTGAGCTGCTTTTACAAAACCCAGATATCTACTATTTAAGTGAAATGATGAACTTTCCTGGTGTATTAAATAAAGATCCGGAAGTGATGAAAAAAATTGCTGCTTCCCATAAGTACGGCAAGCCAGTGGATGGCCATGCCCCTGGATTGAGGGCCGCAGTTGCCAAACAATATATTGATGCAGGCATCAGTACCGATCATGAGTGTTTTACAAAAGAAGAGGCCTTAGACAAACTTCAGTATGGCATGAAAATCCTAATCCGGGAAGGCAGTGCTGCTAAAAATTTTGAAGCGTTGATTGATCTTTTAAATGATTATCCCGATGAAATCATGTTTTGCAGTGATGACAAACATCCGGATAGTTTGGCAGCAGGGCACATCAATCAACTGTGTGCAAGGGCTGTTAAAAAAGGCATTGATATTTTCAAGATTTTACAAGCAGCCTGCATCAATCCAGTTTTACACTATAAAATGAATATTGGATTAATGAGAATGGGAGATATGGCTGATTTTATTGTTGTAAGCAACTTGCAAGATTTTGAAGTAAGTGCCACCTACATCAATGGCCAATTGGTAGCTGAAGATGGCAAAACAAAAATTACAACAAGCACTGCTGCCATCATTAATCAATTTGAATGCGCGGCTACCAATGCTGCTGCATTGCAGGTAAGTTGGAAAGGAGAAAAAGAAATAGCCATCATGGAAGCCTTGGATGGCCAGTTGATAACCAATAAAATTAACTGGACTCCTATTGTAGTAGACAATTTGATTATTGCTGACCCAGCAAAGGATGTTTTAAAAATCGTAGTAGTTAATAGATACAAACAGGCGCCCATTGCAAAAGGATTTATCAAAAATTTTGGAATAACCCAGGGGGCCATTGCCTCCTCTGTAGCACACGATAGCCATAATATTGTTGCGGTGGGGGTGGATGATGCCTCCCTTGCTAGGGCCATCAATTTAGTAATTAAAGAACAAGGTGGAGTAAGTGCAGTGAGTGCGTCGGAGGAAATGGTATTGGGCCTACCAGTAGCAGGTTTGATGAGTAATTTAGACGGCTACCAAGTGGCAGCGGATTATACAGCCATCGACCAAATGGTAAAAGCAACATTGGGTAGTACCTTAACAGCTCCCTTCATGACGCTTTCCTTCATGGCATTATTGGTAATTCCGCACCTCAAATTAAGTGACCTCGGATTATTTGATGGAGACCGTTTCGAATTGGTGTAGTGGTTATTCCGATTTGGCCCTTATAACGGCAAGGGCTACACTATCACTTCCCTTGGGTGCAAAATACTTGGTTTTAAATCCTTGGCTCTGTCCGGGTCCAATGGTTTCAAAAATTGTTTCATTGTCTTTTTCCAATAAAGCGCCTGTCTTACTATAAAAAGCTATTTCAATATCAACATCTTTATAACTGGCTATTTTGGCAGTATTGGTAATGGTTCCTTTAATGACCATTTGGCCTATCAGGTTATGCTTATCATGTCCGCTGACCGTAAGAAATCGTATAGGATTTTTCTTTTCTGTCTGTTCTAAGGTTTCCTTGGTTTGTTCATATTTATCCTTTTTAACAACGGCCTTGTTATCGTTGCTATTGCAAGCAGTAATTCCTATAACCGAAGCCAATAGTATCAGCGTATATGTTTTCATTGTTCTAATTTTATACAATAAAAATACATTATTCTATAATGCTATGTTAAAGGTTTTAGCGGCCAAAAAGCCGATACTACATCCTTGCCAAAGCTCAATCCAGTAAAAAAAAGGGTAAAAAGCATTTTTTATTTTAGTTTTGGGGACTGGATTACTATGTCAAGATGGTTTTTATCTTACAGTCTATTACTTCGAAAAACAAATTATTATGGTCATTAATTTAAGTGAACAACACTCACTCATCAGCAATTGGATTGGTGAATTACGCAATGTAAACATTCAAAATGACCGCCTTCGTTTTCGCAGAAACCTGGAGCGCATTGCAGAAGTAATTGGATATGAAATTAGCAAAACATTGCCTTGGGAGGAAAGAGAAATCACTACTCCGATGGGTGTATCAGTTTGCAAAGTATTAAAAGAACAGCCTGTGTTGGCTACCATATTAAGAGCTGGTTTACCTATGCACAATGGCTTGTTGAATTATTTTGATTCTGCCGACAATGCATTTATTAGTGCCTATCGCAAACACAATGCGGATGGAGGCTTTGAAATTGCGCTAGAGTATATGGCCAGTCCAGAAATTGAAAATCGTATTGTAATAGTTAGCGACCCCATGCTGGCCACTGGAGCATCCTTGGTTAAAACCATCCAATTCCTAAGAGCAGAAGGAGAATTTAAAGAATTACACATTGCCTGTTCCATTGCTTGTACAGTAGGCATTGAATATGTAAAAAGAGCCGAACCCACCGCCACCATTTGGTGTGGGGATATTGATGATGAGCTAACTGCCAAAGGGTATATTGTTCCTGGTTTAGGAGATGCAGGAGACTTGGCCTATGGGGTAAAACTGCAGAACTAGTGAATGGTAATAGGATGAAGCGCAAGGGTTTAACAACAGTTTAAAACAACCACTTCTTTCTAATTATACCTACAGCAGCAAAGTTTAGCTTTTCGAATGCAGCATTTTATTGCAAATCCTTATCTTTATCGTCCTGAATAGAAAATTTGATGAAAAAAATAGTTGTAATTATTTGTACCCTTTCTGTACTTGGTGTCAAGGCACAGGATCCACATTTTTCGCAGTTTTTTGCCTCTCCGCTTACCCTCAACCCTGCTTTTACCGGCAAGTTTGATGGATTATGGAGATTGGCTGCCAATCACCGCGACCAATGGCCCAGTATCCCAAAAGCCTATGTGACCACAACCGCTTCATTGGATTTTCCTATTCTTAAAAAGAAAATTCCTGACGGTGATGTATTTGGAGTTGGCGTGTCTGGCCTCAGCGATGCAAGTGCTAATAGTATTTTAAAACTCAATTATGGATCAGTATCCATGAGCTATCACAAAGCCTTGGATGAAAATGGATACAATACGATTGGTGCTGGCTTTCAGGGAACCTACAGTAGCATGAACTTAGATGTAACCAAATTGACTTTTGAAGACATGCTCACTCAAAATGGTTTTACGGGTACTACGTCAGATATTTTAACCAATGGTGCCAAGCAAAATTATGTTGACTTAAATGCTGGAATACTATTTAGTGGTAGCACCAATGGTATCAATAACTTTTACATTGGAACATCCATGTATCATATCAATCGCCCTAAGATTAGTTTCAAAGATAAAAATTGGTACCTAGGTGGCAGGGTGACTGTACATGGTGGTGGCTCTTTTCCAGTAGGAGAAGTATTAATGGTACATACATCAGTGATTCACCAAATTCAGGCCAAAGCGCATGAAACCGTATTAGGGGCCGCTTTATCCTATAGCCTTAATGGCGATAACGAAAATCCTTCTTCTGTTTATTTTGGTTCTTGGATGCGGTTAAACGATGCCGTTATTCCCTATGTTGGTTTGGAAGTTGCTGGATTAAGAATCGGTGCTAGTTATGATTTCAATATCAGCAACCTGAAAGCAGCCAGCAATAGCCGTGGTGGTTCTGAATTTTCAATCATTTATATCAAAAGACCTTCTGACTATAAAGGTATTCCTTGTCCGAAGTTTTAATAATTTATTACTTTAGTGTACACTTATTAGTTAGCTATTACTATTTACCCTTGAAAACGGGTTTCCGCTTTTCCATAAATGCTGTAGTACCTTCCAACATGTCTTCTGTTATAAAACAATCTCCAAAAGATTCTACTTCTTTATCATAACCGCTTTTTCCGTTGGTATAAGCACTAATGGTAGCAACATTTACACATTCAATAATTTTTCCTACCGCAATGGGGGCCTTGGCTTGGATCAGTAATAAGGTTTCTTTCGCCTTGGTAATTAACTCCTCAGCAGTGCATACCTGATTAACCAACCCTGCTTGCCATGCTTCCTTTGCATCTATCAATCGGCCGGTCATTTGATATTCCATGCTTCTACCCTTTCCTACCAATTGCGTTAATCTTTGAGTACCTCCATAACCAGGAATTAAACCCAAATTAACTTCAGGTTGCCCAAAACGAGCATTGTCACTACAAAAACGAAAATGGCAGGCCATGGCCAATTCACAACCACCTCCCAATGCAAATCCATTGACAGCAGCCATAACAGGCTTCTTGCAATTTTCAATTTTGAAATAAACATTTTGTCCTCGCTGAGCCAATGCCATCGCGGCTTCCTTGGTAATTCCGGCAAACTCACTGATATCTGCACCCGCAACAAATGCTTTAGGGCCGGCACCAGTAATCAATACCGATTGAATAGCCGTATTGGTATACACTTCCTCCATCGCTGCATCCAATTCATTGAAAACATCTTTGTTAAGTGCATTTAATTTATCAGGACGATTGATTGTAATGGTAAAAATTCCATCATTCAAGTCAGTGAGAATGGTTTGAAACATATAATTAATTTAGCAAATTAAGCCCTCAACGAAGTATCATTGGAACAAACTGAGTAAACACCATACGTTGATAGCAATATCTTTTAGTAATTAAAAATTACGATGGGTTCTTACCCAGTTGGTAATATAGTCCGCAATTTCTTTAGTAGGTGCACCTGGTGCAAAGAGTCTGCCTACACCCATCGCATTCAATGCCTTCATATCATCTTCGGGGATGATGCCACCGCCAGTCAGTAAAACATCTTCCATTCCTTTTTCTTTCATTAATTGAATCAGTTTGGGAAAGACTGTATTATGCGCACCACTGAGAATACTAATGCCTATTGCGTCAACATCTTCCTGTAAAGCAGCATTCACCACCATCTCCGCTGTTTGACGCAATCCTGTATATATTACTTCCATACCGGCATCCCGCAAAGAAGCAGCAATTACTTTCGCTCCCCGATCATGTCCATCCAAACCCACTTTGGCTAACAGAACTCTAATTGGGCGTGTATTTTCTGTACTCATGATAAATAGATACTGTAAAAGTAAATCTATTTAGTAAATTTAAAAATTCAACTATTTATTATGCAATACAGAAAATTTGGCAATACGGATTTAAGGGTGAGCGAAATTGGTTTTGGGGCTTGGGCCATTGGTGGCAATGCCAAGGTAGGAAATACGCCCATTGGATGGGGAAAAGCAGATGATAACATCTCTTTAAAAGCTATACATGCCGCACTGGATGCAGGAATCAATTTTTTTGATACCGCCGATTTTTATGGTCTCGGTCATTCTGAATCATTGTTGGGCAATGGCATTTCAAATCAAAAAGAGGTCATTTTTGCTACCAAAGTAGGCCACCGTAATATCAATGAAAGCATTCAATTAGATTACAGTAAAGAATATATTCTATCTGCTTGCGAGGCCAGCCTGAAAAGATTAAAAAGGGACTATATCGATTATTACCAGTTACATTCTGCTCGATTATCGCATTTTGAATCGGAGGAATGTATAGCCGCTATGAATCAGTTGCAGGCAGCTGGAAAAATAAGGTATTGGGGATTATCATTAAATACATTCTATCCCGAACCAGAAGCCGAATTTTTAGTTGAAAAAAAAGAAGGACAAGGCTTTCAATTAGTATTCAATATCATTAACCAAAAAGCAAAGAACTTAATTCAAAGCGTACACGAAAAAGGGTATGGGGTTATCGCTAGAATGCCACTACAATTTGGTTTACTCACCGGAAAATTCAATAGTATGTCTGTTTTTGCAGAAGATGATCACCGTAGTTTCCGCCTAAACGAAAAAATAATGGCACCAGCCATTGCTTTATTAGAAGAAAAAATATGGCCACTTTGTAATCAATACGGTATTAGCAAGTCGGCATTGGCCTTGAGTTATATTCTTAGCTATCCAGGTGTAAGCACGGTTATTCCGGGGATTCGCACAGTTGAACATGTACAACAAAATACCAGCGGCATCCTGAAGTTACAGGCCGAGGACCTTGCACTAATTGAACATGCTTATCAAGAAGGACTTTCCGCAATTGTAGACTTGATGGAAAAGCAGGGTTGACAATATTAAAAATGCTGAAGTGCTTTTTGCACTCTTGCAATACTATCTTCCCGACCAATAGCCTGTGCGATTACGAATACACCTGGCCCCATTTTACTACCGACTAGCATTACACGAAATATCATCTGTAATTCGCCTACTTTGATATTGTGTTCTGTAGCAAGGGCCTTGAATGTGTTTTCAATTGAGGCAACATCCCATATTTCAACAGTCTGCAGTGCTTGTGCAAAGCTTTCAAAAAAAGATTTCTTACCCGCATCCCACTTGGGCTGTACACTAGGCAAATCCCAGTTAACAGGTGCTTCAAAGAAAAATTTTCCTTGCTCATAAAAATCGGTCAATAAGGTACAACGCTCCTTCACCAATTCAATAACCGTTAATAAATAATCATCGTTGGAAATGGATAGCTGATTACTTTCCATCACCTTCTTTACCAACGACAATAAATCTGGAGCAGCTGATTTTTTTATCCACTCATGATTGAACCATTTGGCTTTTTCATAATCGAATTTGGCGCCTCCCTTATGCACTTTCTCCATGCTGAATTTTTCTATCAATTCCTCGATGGAAAATAATTCCTGCTGACTGCCATCATTCCATCCCAAAACCGCCAATAGATTTACAAATGCTTGCGGCATAAATCCAATCTCCTTGAATCCCTTGGTTATTTCACTGGTCTTAGGGTCGGTCCAATCCATAGCATATACAGGAAACCCAAGTCTGTCGCCGTCTCTTTTACTTAATTTGCCATTGCCGTCAGGCTTTAAAATCAAAGGAAGGTGCGCCCAAGCTGGCATAGCATCCAATCCAAATAAATATTTCCATAATAAAATATGAACTGGTGCACTCGGCAACCACTCTTCTCCTCTGAAAGCATGGCTAATTTTCATCAAAAAATCATCCACTACTACTGCCAGATGATAGGTAGGCATACCATCCGCTTTCAACAAAACCTTGTCATCAACTGTATTGGTATCAAAACTCAGTTCTCCCCTAATCATATCGGTGAATGAAACAAATTCATTGGCAGGCATTTTTATTCTTACTACATAGGGTGTACCAGCTGCCAATAATGCCGCTGTTTCTTCTGGTAATAGTCGCAATGAATTATTCATACCCATCCGGATGGCCTGGTCATACTGAAGACTATGACTTCCCTTTGCCTTTAATTCTTCTCGCATTTTTTCAAGTTCCTCACTCGTATCGAATGCATAATAAGCATGCCCAGCCTCAATCAACTGATCGGCATATTGACGATAAATGGCCTTGCGTTCACTTTGGCGATAAGGCGCAAAATCTCCACCATGCAATACACTTTCATCGGGCTCCAATCCACACCATTTCAAACAGTCAAAAATATATTCTTCTGCGCCTGCTACCCATCTAGTCTGATCTGTATCTTCTACACGAACAATAAAATCTCCGCCATGGTGTTTGGCAAATAAATAATTGAACAGTACTGTTCTTACACCACCTAGGTGTAGTCCACCCGTTGGACTGGGCGCAAATCTTACTCTTACTTTACTCATAGCTGCAAAGATAGCACAGATGAATGATTGTGAATTTTGGTTTTGAGATTGTAGCTTTGCCGCATGTCGTTCATTGCGCCACATTATCATAAAGCCAAGCAACATTCCATTATTCGCTTTCTGAAAAGAGATCGTTATTGGATTAAAACACCGGGATGGTTGAAAAAACTATACCCTGGCTGCATTTGGGATATGCCGAAAGAAGAAAAAATTTTGTATTTAAGTTTTGATGATGGTCCACACCCCACTATTACGCCTTTTGTATTGAATGAATTAAGTAAATACCAGGCGAGCGCCAGCTTTTTTTGCATTGGGGATAATGTACTAAAACATCCAGCCACTTTTGAATTGCTCAAGCAATCAGGACATACTATTGGCAACCACACCCAACAGCATATCAATGGCTGGAAAAGCAGTGACAAATACTATATAGAAAATATTATCAAGGCTAATGAATCAATACAATCAACCTTATTTCGACCACCCTACGGACGAATTAAAAAAAGTCAGATTAAATTATTAAAGCAGGAGATGCCTGGTATGAAAATAATTATGTGGAATATCCTAGCAGGAGATTGGGATGCTGAGATAGCGCCTGAAATATGTTTTGAAAGAATGAAAAATAAAATAAAATCGGGCGACATCATCGTTTTCCATGATAGTGAAAAGGCAGCACCGAGGATGCAAGTGGCCCTGCCACAATTGTTGGCACATTTTTCTACGTTGGGCTATCAATTCAAAAAAATAAAGGAATAACCGATATAAAATAATTGGGCCGAGGTAGAAACCCCGGCCCGTTTTTAATCCGTACCCTATGAAAACTGAATCGAAGTTACAACCTTGTTATCAGAATTGCAAGGGCTTTTTCATTATAAATTAATGGTATGTGATACCCCATTAATGGTCAATATTGCCTGATTATCGCAATCACCATTACCATAATCCAGTATTCCCAAATGATTATTTCGAGTAATGCGTTTTGTTCCCTTTACAATCCATCTACAGGTGAATTTTTTAATCAAAGGCTCAATGATAGTTGACGTCCAGCTATTACCAACTGAATTAGCTCCTGCGGCGGCGCCTGTTATTTTATACACATCATCTAGCGGAAAGCCAGGGGTGCCATTGCCTTCAATTTGCAGAATAGCTTTTGTGCTATTCCACTCCTTCCAATAATTGGTATTGACATTGGTGATTTTGCCATTTAATACGGTCACTTTCCAGCCTTGCAGATTGGAAGTACTAGTATTTTCTGTAATATGTGTTCCTTCTACTTTAAAACTATCTACTTGATAGTTGATAAAACTTGTACTTACTTTAGCCCCCGGTACTACCATACGGTTGGTATAGATGCTTACTATCTTTCCCATACGATATTTACCATCTCTTCCTAAGCAACCGGCACCAAAATCAATGGTAACAGTTTTGGGGAAAACGCCTGGAATATTTGGCACCACCGCAATGGTGAAGCATCGACTTAGCGTATCTGGACTAACAGGTCCTTCGCCCAAGTTGAAGAGTCCGGATACATTGGAGCCAAGTCCTAGATTTTCTCCCACCTGATTACTATTCATACTGGCAGTAATATTGAACACATCGTCATACTGTGTTTCCATATCAGCATCAGCACTCGTAGCACTTAAGGTAGCCGCTGTTTCTGCGGGGGTGTCAATTGTTGCACTTAGGTCGGCATTTTTTTTACAACTGCTAAAACTAATGACGCCCATTACTGCAAAAGCAGTGAGGCATGTGGTCAGATGATTTAATTTTTTCATAAATAATTTTTAAAGGTTAATGAATTGAACCCTTTTAGGACCTTGGCTGTTGATAATAGTTTAAAGCTCAGTTAATTTAATTTTACTGATTTTTGCAAAACAACTCTTTACATGGCATTTATTGATACACATACCCATTTATACTCCACCGAGTTTCGCGATGATATAGACAGTATTATTAACAATGCACGTCAGACAGGAATTAGCAAGTGTTATATGCCTGCGATTGATAGCGAAACACATGAAGCCATGTTGGCATTGGAAAATAAATTTCCTGCCGAATGCATAGCCCTGATGGGATTACATCCTTGCAGTGTAAAAGAAAATTACAAAACCGAATTAGCCCTTGTTGAAGATTGGTTGAGCAAAAGAAAATTTGTGGCAATCGGAGAAATTGGCCTAGATTTTTTTTGGGATAAAACTTTTGTGGAAGAACAAATGAAGGCCTTTCGAATACAAATAGAATGGGCGATTCAGTATAAAATTCCAATAGTAATTCACACGCGCAATGCGATGCAGGAAACAATTAATATCGTAAAGGAATACCAAGGACGAGGTCTCAGCGGCATCTTTCATTGTTTCAGCGGTAGCTATGAGTCTGCTATTCAAATAATAAATGCCGGCTTTTATTTGGGTATTGGTGGTGTAATCACTTATAAAAATGCAGGACTTGCAGCAGTAATAGATAAAATCGACCTTGCACATTTGGTATTAGAAACGGATGCTCCTTATTTAAGTCCAGTACCGTTTAGGGGTAAACGCAATGAAAGCAGCTATATAAAATATGTCGCAGAAAAAATAGCCAATATCAAAAATATTTCAGTAGAAGAAATTGGAAGTATCACCACCACCAATGCAGAAAATATTTTTGGGGTAAATAGAATATAAATCTTTGCGGAAAAGAATAATTATTTTTTTGATTGTTTTATTTGTTTAGGTTTATACCACATCCAAAATCCGCTGATTGTTAGTAGGAGTAATGCCAATCCCATTATAGTAGAATATATTTTTTTAGAAAGCCCCCATTTGTTGGTCACCCATCCATCAACAATGGCTCCATCATGAATGTCTTGAATCAGGCTACCATTTTTTTGCTCTATGTGAATGGTATTGCCCGTTGCACCATCTACTTGAATATTTAAATTATTCTTAAATGTAAAATTGATATACCCCTTGGCAGGTTTTAGCTGAATACTTTCCGCATGCTTGAATTTATTATTCGTTTTTTCATTGATAGAGTTAACTGCTATTAATTCCAATGAATCCAATGGCAACCATTTTTGAAAATTAGTGTCGCCTGTAATTTTTTTATTATCAAATATCACATTGGTAAAAACGGCCTTCCATGCCAACATAATAGCTGTTATAGAAATGAAAAGGAAAAATACAAATAATACAGATGCAATTTTTCTGTGCCAGAGTCTAGATTGAAGTAATAATGATTTTGCCATTCATAAATTTTATTAAAAAAGGTAGCACCAAAAATAGTGATACCTTTTTCTTTTTGTCATAATTAAATTAATGTTGATTACCTCTGCCGTTGCTTTGGTAACAACCTATATCCTTTCCAGGCGCTGTGATTTCAGATGCGCCATATTTAAAATCTAACGGAACATCTGCTCTTGGCGTAAATCCGGTATATCCAACGCCAATACAAGGAGAATTTGACTTAAGAGCGAAATTATAATTGCCAACGACAGAAATATCTCTCAATAGCAAACCAGTAGGTAATGGCACAGGTGCATTTACAAATAAAGGATTATTAGCACCAACAATTGCTGCTGGGGCAGTATAAACATTCCCTACCACCCATCCTGCAGGTAAATAAGTGGAAGGTTTCGGAAAATCAGTTTCCTGTGGCTGGCTTATACATGTACTTACTGATAAAGAGGGAATAAATTGACTAGCCACGGAGATTGAATCAGCATAATACCAATTGTACCCGTAACGAATTTTTGCAGTATCGGCAATAGGATTATTTACAATGCGTAATCCAAACTTGCAGTTTACTATTAAATTGTTATATGCCATTCCACCAGCCCCCTCTTCGAAATTGATAGAGCCGCCACGGCCTGCAGCTGCACGTCTGTATCCACAGTTAATTATAGTATTATTATACATCCTAACATTTGAACTGGTAGCTCCGATAGCAACATTTACATTTGATAGTTTGGGGCCATTGGTAGCCATGCCTACAATTAAATTATAAGCAAAATCTCCAATAGTACCAGCTTTGGCATTCATCGCTTCGCCACCTGTATAACCACATTTTTCAAAAGTATTTCTCATTACATGAATCTTTCCACCATTAATGCGCCATGGATCATCTACACTGCCATATACCCATGAATCTTCCAAAATAAAAATGCCATTTGGGTTGGCAAAATATAATGGATATGCACTAGCACCGCTGGTAAATGTCTTTAAAGCTGTACTGATGGCAGCACCTCCAAATTCCACATGCGTCCATTTAAATACCATATACTTGGCATTGGGAGCTCCAATTATACCAGTCCACTTTCCTTTAAGTGCAGGGTCTGAATTAGGATCTGCACCTAATTGATCAGTTTTAGTTACACCCGCGTAGGTAATCCAAATTGGTGCATCTTTTGTACCTAAACTAAATAATGAACCTTGAATACCTAATCCACAGGGTGCATTTGTTCCGGCAGAAGTATTTAAGCCAAAGTTTAAATGCACTCCTTCCTGAATAGTTAAAGTATCGCCTGCATTTACATAAATATCGCCACAAACATTATAAGTTTTGCCAGCCAACATAGTTCCTTTAATAGCACCACTTAAACAATAGGCATCACTTATAGGTGAAGAAACAGGAACTTCAGCCTTCCAAAGATCTTTATTGTCTTTTACTTTTTTACAAGAACCCATTAAAACCACCATTGCAATAGCGCAAATAGATAAAAAATACTTTTTCATATTATAAAATTGAATGTTGATTAAAATTTATAGCGTAGTCCAAATAAATAGGATGTTTTATAAAAATCTTTTTGAATAACAATCTTATTATCTGGATCAGATTGTAAGGAAAGTGCTCTAGATCCACTAGATTGTAAATAACCATTGTAAGACTGATGTAAGTATAATTCGAATGGCGCATTTGTTATATTATTGATTTTGCCATAGAAAGTCAACTTCTTTACAATTTTCTTTTCAAAAGAAAAATCCAGCTGAGTAGTAGGCGACTGCCAATAATGCAAATCATAATAAGGACTGATATAAGAAACCCTTTTACCGGTATATACCAAGGCCGTTTGCATATCTAACCCAATCTTGGGGTTTTTGTAAATTACAGATACATTTCCAATATGATTTGATTGTCCTTGTAATGGCCTTGTTTCAGAAACATATTTCAATTGTCTGGTAGCAGCATCAGAAAGAATCATACTATCATTAGTAATACTTGATTTTGTGTAAGTATAGTTTGCGGATACTCCAAATACACCAAAATATTTTGTAATCACTGCCTCAAAACCATAATTGGTGGCATTGCCAATATTTACTGGCATCAAGTATAAACTATTATTGTTGAATGTTTTTTTAGAAGATATTTCAATTGGGTCTTCAATTCTTTTATAAAATACACCCAATAAAACCTGGTCGGCAGATTTTGAATACAATTCGTACCTCAAATCTAAATTATCTGCATAAGTATGTTTCAAGTTAATAGGATCACCCCTTTCTTGAAAAAATTCTCCATCAGGTCCATCAGGAATAAGCTCAGCAAAACCTGGTCTTGCCAATGCCTGATAATAGGCTAACCGTAAATTTTGATTTTTACCAATAGCATATTTAAATTGCAAACTAGGCAACCAATCTGTGTAATTAATAGTACCTGATTTAGCATTTACATCTTTGCCAAGTAAAGTTTCATACTGTTGATTGGTATATTCAACCCTAAGCCCTCCTAACGCTTCCAGTTTTTTGCCCAATTGTAATTTTCCCTGGATATAACCAGCACTTATATTTTCTTTGAAAGTATAGTTGTTGCCACTTACACTTGGTACACCAGCGCCAGTATTGAAAATAAATAGAGCACTATTAATATTTGTGTACACTTCATTAAGCGTAGGATTCAAACTATAAGCATTGTAAAAATTATCTCTCTGCTTATTTCTATACAATCCACCCACTTTAATTTCAAGAGCTTTTTTTAATACACTCGTGTTTTTTGTAAGATTCGCATAAACAGCATAATCTTTATCGCTGTTATGTGCCCAGATACGACTCATTGATTGCAATTTATCAGCTGTAAGCGAAGTACTCACTATTGCATACTGGTGAGAAAATTGTGCCTGATCTGGCATATGATTGCTGGCGTATGAATACACTGTGCTCCAATCGAATTTTAAGGAAGAAGAAATATGATGTAGGCCTTGTAAAGTGGAATTGTAAATGGACTGATATTGCCATGTACTTCTTTGAGATGCAGTTACAAGGGAATTCAAAGCAACTGTATCATAAATAGTACGTGACTGCAAATCATCAAGACGAACAAATGTATTGGTCAAGGAAATTTTATTGTTTTTATTTATCTGATAATCCAATTTTCCATTTAAACCAATACGTTGGCTTTCGGAAGAGTACTTACGAAATTGCAAATCAGAAAACAAGGGGATATTACCGAAACCGGGCTGTGAGTTAGGCAGGAAAAAATTTGAAGTGGTGCCGCGATACATATTCTGATAACTACCAGATACAATCACGCCAAATTTTTTCTCTTTCCCAAAACGATTTCCAAATGTTACTCCAAATGTTGAATTCACTGGAAAATTCTTACTAGTATAATTGAGGTGACCATTGCTGAAATCAGCTGGCACTGCATTATAGGTGCTCCCGTTTAACTCAGCTGGTGATTTCTTATTAATTGATTTCCTGTCAAATTTTTGATAGGTTTGATCACTCAAAATATTATTATACCCCATGGCAAAATTTGCCTGAAACAACTTACTACGCGGCGCATCCTTCATCACCAAGTTAATAGTTCCTCCAATTGCATCTCCTTCCATTGAAGGGGTAAGACTTTTACCTACTTCCAATCGTTCCAATAATTCAGAAGGGAAAAGGTCTAATGGAATAAAACGGTTCTTGTTATCTGGACTTGGAATCTTTATCCCATTTACCAAAGTGTTGATATATCTTTTTTCCATACCACGAATGATGGGATAACGACCTTCACCTGAATTACTTTTTTCTATCGTCACACCACTCACCCTTTGTATAGCATTGGCTACAGTGATATCTGGCAATAGTTGAAGCGTTTTGGAAGATAAAATATTCAATACCGGGTCGGCTATTTTCTCTAGGCGTCTTGCACCCCTGTCTTCTTTGCTTGCATCGGAAGAGATGGTAACAGAAGACAACTCAACACTATTGGGTTCTGCTGTTAAATCAACAACGGTAATTCCTGAACCTGCAATGTTAACAGTAGTGTCTACAAGGGTTTTATAACCTTGCAAATTAATTTTAATTGTATATAAACCAGGATTGATCTTAGAAATAATATAGCTACCATCCAGCTTTACGATGGAGCCATAACTAGTTCCGTCTAATCTTACTATTGCACCTACTAATGGCTCACCAGTATTGGCATCAATGACTTTCCCCTTAAGAATTTGACTATTTGCTCCTATACTAATTAGTATAAAAAATAAACTAAATAGAAAATTAGCAGCTTTGCAATGTTTTGGTAATAACATGTCTTGTAGAATTTAGGATGCAAATGTTTTGTTTTTACTTAACAAAACAGGAATACACAGATGTAATTAATGATTTAGTTACTATTTAATAACAATATCGTAATATTAAAAATATAATTTATTAATGTTTAGACATTAAAAAGAGTTAGTGTACATAACCCTTCATCAATAAAATTGAGCTAAGTGTTAATTTCCTAAGTGAAACCTTAAATGAGCATTTAGATAAGAAGGGCAATAATTAAAATGTAATTGCAGCCATACTGAATGAGCATGTTGGAAAGCACTATTTAGACAAGCAAAAAAAAACGAAAACCCAAATTATTTGAGTTTTCGCTTACCAACTGCGGAGACTGAGGTACTCACACCGCATATACTATTTTACTGATTATCAATTAGTTGTCGTTGTTCATGACGCGTCAACGTCACAAGTTGCAAAATGTTTTTTG
>CAIOIZ010000149.1 GCA_903858475.1 uncultured Bacteroidota bacterium | reverse complement strand
CCTTATGGAAGTGATGGTGATTATTTTGCCAAACCGAATAAAGAAGAAATAATGGCAGTGATTACTGCAATGATGCAGGAATAATTGTTGAATTGATTATATAAAAAAAAGGAACAGCTAGCTGTTCCTTTTTCTATATAAGAAATTTTTATTGCAATTTAGCTAGCCATAAAGAGGCATTCATAAATAATGGGATATGGCTATAAGTGGTCCAGCCATTAAACAATGTATTGCCGTTTGCACCAGTGCCATCATCTATTGGTGAACTATCCGTTACCACATACACCCTTCCTGTACCATAAGTAGAGGAAGCCGACATAAGATTGCTATTGTTTTGTACAGCACCTGTTTTCCAGATTAATCCTTGCACAGTTGTGTTGGCAGTAGGATTCATGGTAAGCGTTGCGCCATTGTGAAAATCAAGTTGGGTTACATTGCCCTGTGAGCCATGAAGTATGGGGTTGGTAGCATTGCCTGTTAATACATTTGCAGTCAATTGAGTAATATTGGTTAGGTCAATAGAAAATCCGAAAGGATTGGTAACGGCCCCATTATTCGTCATTAAATCATTCCAAATTGCAGGTGAATCCCAGCCATCATTATTTCTATCAGAAATGGTATGGTCAGAAATCATAAATAAACCACCACCATTGTTTACGAAATTTAGGATGGCCGTTTTTTCAGCAGCAGTGAATCTAATATTGGGTTCATCTACCACAAATACATTGTAGTTTGAAAGATCTTGTGGGTTGCTGATATTGCCATAAGTGATGGCAGTACCAACGGGCAAGGTTTCTACAGTATGACCTGCTTTTACGAGTGCAATACCCCAACTAGAAATTGCGCCAGTCCAATAGGTTTCAGGAGTTGTGGCGGTGATGGTTGATTGTAGTGGAGTAGGAATTCGTTGTGGACTGGCATCTTGGTCAATTACCCAGTCGGCATTGCCAGCAGTTTCCGCTTTAGTAGCATCGAATAGGAATTTTTTGGCAGTGCCACCCGTGCCTCCACCACCCCCGCCTCCAGTACTGCCAAAATCAACCATACTGATGTCGTCAAAATTGATACGATTAGCGCTGGCATCTGTTTTACGAATTTCAAATCGAATGGTGCCAGCTATATTTACGGTAAATGAAGTGCTCTGCAAAGTAGTGCTACTGGTAGTGATGGTGGCACCTGTTTGCGTGTAGCTAAGGCCGTTATTTGTGCTGTACCATAATTGCCAGGTACTGTTGGCATCTGTACTATATTTTGCGTGGGAGATGGTAACGGTAGAAGCGCCCGCTGTTAAATTAAATTTCATTGTCAATTTGCCGCTGTTGCGTACACGGGCAGATTTAGTGCCGTTTTTTTTGTCCGCAGTGGTGTTGCCAATCAAGGCATCGTTTAAATTCCATACGCCAGTACTCAGGGTAACATCCGCTGCAGTATAGGCTGTTTTGGTACCCGTTTCAAAGTTTTCGGTTCTGGTTACCAACGCGGCCAGGGGTCGAATGCCCGACCTGATAGTGGTGGTAGCAGCGGCATCTACAGGTACACTACTATTTTTTTTGCAAGCAATAAAAGTCAAGAGTAATAAAAGCGGAAATAACTTTGCGCATCTTTTCATTGGAACGATTTGTTAGTGAACTGTAAAGTAAAAGTATAGATATTAACTTATTGTAAATTGTTTGAATGTTTTTACACTACATATTAACGTGGTCAATTATTCGATCAAATAGCTTGATAGCATGATGAGTACATTATTGTCTATCTTCATTCAATACTATTTTCTATATGATACGATTGGAATATTTTGAGCAAGGTGATTTTCAAGCAATCAAGCAATGGATTAATACAGAGGAGCTATTGATTAATTGGTCGGGGTCTTTGTTTAGTTTTCCATTAACAGATGATAGTTTGAATTGGTATATTGAAGGGGTAAATGATTTACAACAATCAGATGCATTTTTATATAAAGTAATTGAAGTAGAAACAGGGCAAACTGTTGGGCATATTTCTTTGGGCGGGGTAAGTCGTAAAAATAAATCAGCCAGAATTAGTCGGGTATTTGTTGACCCTCTTTCACAAGGAAAGGGTTATTGCACTGCCATGGTCAGGGCTGTTTTAAAAATTGGGTTTGAAGAATTAGGATTGCATAGAATAGGCTTGGGGGTTTATGATTTTAATAAAGCAGCATTGCAATGTTATCAAAAAGCAGGCATGATAGTGGAAGGTACTAGTCGTGATTGCTTGTTGTTTAAAGGGGAATGGTGGAGTTTAATTGAAATGAGTATTTTAGAAAGCGAGTGGAAACGAAATTAAAATGCCCTGCAAATTAGGTACAGGGCATTTTGTGAATTGATATTTTTTTTAAGATTTTTCTTCCCATACCATCGAAAGATGTACGATGGTTTCGGCAGCTTTTGCTAAGTCACGCGTTCCAATCCATTCTAGTTTGCTATGTATGTTCTGCATCCCCGTATATATATTTGGGCAGGGCATTCCCATATAGCTAAGTCTGCTTCCGTCAGTACCTCCTCGTATGCTTTCTTTCTTAACTGCAAAGCCAGTTCTTTGAATTGCTTCTGCAGCGTATTCAGCAACATGCGGATGTAGATTCAACATCTCTTTCATATTGCGATATTGTTCCACTTCGGTATAATCCATTGTAGCGCCAGGAAATTTAGCTACCGTGTCGGCTGCAATTTGTTGTAATCTGCGATGATGTGCTGCAAGGCCTTCCAATGTAAAATCCCTTACAATAAATTGAAGGGTTGCTTTTTCTGATATGCCTGATATTGAAGTGGGGTGTACAAATCCTTGCATGCCTTCAGTTGTTTCTGGACTGAATTCATTCTTGGGCAATGCATCCAAAATAGCACCTGCCACTTTCAGTGCGTTGACCAATTTGTTTTTTGCATAGCCAGGGTGCGTGATTACTCCGTATACATTGATGATGGCCGCATCGGCACTAAAGGTTTCATCTTCAAGGCTACCGGCTTCTCCTCCATCCATGGTATATCCAAAGGAAGCGCCTATTTTTTGCATGTCGATTTTTGCAGTGCCCTGACCTACTTCTTCATCTGGTGTAAATGCAATTTTAATATCACCATGTTTAATAGTTGGATTTTGTAATAGAAAAATGGCCGCTTGCATGATGGCTGCAACACCTGCTTTGTCATCGCTGCCCAATAAGGTTAATCCGCTGGCGGTGATGATATGGCTGTTGATATGTTCATTTAGATAAGTTGAAATTGTTGGACTTAAAATCAGGTTACTATCATCTGGAAAATGAATATCAGTTCCATCATACGAACGATGAAGTATGGGTTTTACATTGGTGCCGCTGCAATCTGGAGCAGTATCAACATGTGCACAAAAGCAAATAGCGGGAACCTTTTTTTTGTCGCTGTTGCTGGGGATTGTCGCATATACGTAACCGTAATCATCCGTTTCAACTTGCGTTAATCCCAATTCCTTTAATTCCTGACAAAGTAATCTGCTTAGATTTTTTTGTTTTTCAGTAGTGGGGTGAGTTTGACTATTGGGATCACTTTGTGTATCAATGCGCACATACCGCATAAAACGTTCGGCGATGGCATCCTGGCTAATTTGTATCATAATTGTTTTGAATGAACCGTAAAATTAAGCAATATGGATTGAACTTGAAGCCTGCCTAACCATTGCTATTTATATAGAAAATGCCATCTTTTTGAATAGGCATTCAATCGATTCTTTCCTTCTAAAGCATAAAAAAAGCAGTCTACCTAGGCATACTGCTTTTTTATAATTTTTTTAGGAGATTAACCTTCAATTTCAACTAATTCGATATCAAAAACCAGGTCCTTCCCAGCCAAAAAATGATTGGCATCCAATACAATCACTGTTTCTTTGATTTCCGTAATGATAACAGGTACTGGTTGCCCGTCTTGATTTTGCAAAGTCAATGGAAGTCCTACTTCCAGTTTCATATCTTCAGGGATATTGGCTTTGTCGAATTCAATAATGGCTTCAGTTGATCTTTCGCCATAGGCATCCACTGCAGGGATATTGATTGTTTTTTTCTCCCCTAATCCCATGCCGGGCAAGGCTGCGTCAAAGCCTTTAATCATTTGTCCTGCTCCTACAATAAAACCCAATGGTTCTCTTCCTATTGAGGAATCAAATTGTTCTCCATTGGTTAATTTTCCGGTGTAATGCACTTTTACTGCGTCACCATTTTTTGCTACTGTCATTATGATAAGTTTTTTGTGAATTTGCCTTGGCCCTGTTTTTGCGGGGTTTCGACAAAAAATGAGCCCGCAAATTAATATTAAAATAGCAGAGACAATTAAAATCTTTTCAGCAACTTTACCTCATGAAAGCAAAATCTCTTTTATACCTGCTTTGTACAGTAAGTTCCTTCACTTTATTTGCTCAGGGAGCCAAGCAGCGTGAGCTGATTGATAATAATGTAGTCATTCAGCCTGGAGCGGCCCGATTGGACTTGTACCTGCCTTTATTGCAAGGCAAATCGGTGGCAATATTTGCCAATCAAACATCCATGGTGGGAAATATTCATTTGGTAGATACTTTGATTAGGTCGGGAATAAAAGTGGTAAAGATATTTGGGCCTGAACATGGATTTAGAGGAGATGCAGATGCAGGGGAGCATGTAGGCGATGCCATTGACAAAAGAACGGGTGTTCCAGTGGTTAGCTTGTATGGTGATCACAAAAAGCCTACTGCTGCAGATGTGAAAGATGTGGATATTTTGCTGTTTGATATTCAGGATATAGGCGTTCGATTTTATACCTATATATCTTCCTTGCAATACTATTTAGAAGCTGCATTGGAATTGCACAAGCCTTTGTTGTTGCTTGATCGACCTAATCCCAATGGATTTTATGTGGATGGGCCAATATTAGATATGAAATTCAAGAGTTTTATTGGTATGCAGCCGATACCCATTGTATATGGTATGACGATGGGTGAATATGCTAGGATGCTGTTAGGAGAAAAGTGGTTAAGCGAAAATGCCAATGCTATCAATTCCTATAATATTAGCACCCAACCTACAGCGGATACTGCCTTTCATTTTATGGTTATTAAGTGTATGGGTTATACTCACAAAAGCAAATATCAATTACCCGTGATGCCTTCTCCCAATTTAAAATCAATGGAGGCCATTTACTGGTATCCCTCTACTTGTTTTTTTGAAGGCACGGTTTTCAGTGAAGGCAGGGGTACTGATAAGCCATTTGAATATATTGGGCATCCTTTAATGCCTTCCACTATGTATTCTTTTGTTCCATCGCCAAATGCCGGGGCTAAGAGTAGCAAATGTTTTTATCAGCGATGTTATGGATGGGATTTATCTGGAAATATAAATAGCATTTTAAAAAAATTAGACAATCGAATTCAATTAAGTTATATATTAGATGCGTATAAATTGTTTCCAGGTAAAGACAGTTTCTTTCTCAAAAATAATTTCATAAATAAACTGGCGGGTAATGATTTGTTGCAGAGTCAGATAAAGCAGGGAATGACAGCGTCTGAAATCAGTGCTAGTTGGCAACCCGCTTTACAAAGCTTTAAAAAAATTCGTAAAAAATATTTATTGTACGCCGACTTTGAATAGACACCATTTCAAATCATGCAGTGGATATTTTTCTTTTTATTTTTATTTACTGTAACGCTTCTTTACAGACAGTATCAGTATGAGTTATACACTCCAGCGAATGGATTGCCTGATGCTTTTAGTATATATGACGGCCAGCGAATTAATAATTACCAGCACCTCCGCAAAATTAACATTGGCATTATAGAGGGCAGCATAATGCTGGGAGAAAGTACTATTTTATCAGATAAAATATTGAAACTTCCTACAATTCACTTCAAATAAAACTTTCCAGTTATGAAAAAAATGATTTTCCTATTGCTCATCAGTTTTGTTACCATGCAAAATACAGAGGCACAATTATTAAAAAAATTGAAAGACAAAGCACAGAAGGCACTGGAGCCTAAGAAGCCAGATCCTCCAGTAGTAGAAAATAATGGAAATGCCGGTAATGAAGGAAATGCAAGTGCTAGCAAAATAGAAAAAAAATGGGTGCCTACCTCTAATTGTAATTTAGTATTTACGTTAGATGCGGGGGAGCAGTTTTTTTATGATGAAACAGAAGTGGTTGCCAAGAATAATGCCATGAGTTATTCTTTTATTGTACAGAATAAGAAGTATGAATATTTTTTAATTGAGGACGGCGTAAGAACAGGGCCATTCAAAGAAGCCCCTAGTAGAAAAGTAGATAAGCCCGAAACGGAAGAGGAATCTACGTCTTCTACTGATGATGATAAGATTAGTATGGGTGGCGATAGTAAGGACCCTGTCGCGATTCAGTATAGCAAAACTATCAACGGAAAATTATACTTGGTTTTTAATGGCAAAAATTATGGCCCCTATGATTATATCTCTAAAATGAAATTATCGCCAGATAAAAAACATTTTTTTGCCCTTGTGACCATTGGTGGTGCCAATGCAATGACTGCTAAAATGGGCATGGGAAATTGTTTTATTGTAAGTGATGGAACACTCAAACAAAAAGTTGGAAATGATGGCAATACTATTCCCGTTAAATTTTCAATCAGCAATGGATTTAAACAATGTATGGCTACCATTATGGATCAGTCTGCACAGAAAGTACTAAAAGTTTCTTCAACAGGTAAATCTGAAGAATCCTCTATCACTGATCTATATACTGATAATGGTCTAGGGTCGGTCGTTTCCGATTTTGGAGATATTATTACCATCCCTGCTCAAAGCCCGAGACAGATATTAGTAAATGGGGAAGAAGCGGCTAGTTTTAAAGTGCCTATTAAAAGCATGAGTCGTTTGTTTTTGCTGCCAGATATTAAAAAATCGGTTTATTATGAAAAAGGAAAATTTTACAGAGCAGATGGAACGGAGGAGTCGGTAACGGATATATTGTTTCCAAAATTACTGATCCTAAATAATGAAGCTGCCATTTATTATTATAAAGTAGTTAAGAATGAAAACGCTGGCAAAGATGTCTATCTATGTAAGAAAACATTATAGAATATTTCTTGCTGCATTGATGGTATCGCTGCTTGTTGCTGGATTCCTATTTGCAAGGTCGACCTATGCCCAGCCGGATTTTGGAAAAACTTTTGGTGCAAAAGCAGTGGCTGCAAAAAAGAAATTGAATGAATTAGGTCCTCGCTTTGAACTTTGCTCGCCCATTTGTAAGCATTCGAGTAAGTTTATGCAAAGTATTGTCTTTCCTGAAGTGATGCGTTATAATAGTTTGAAAGATGATGTGGAAACAGAAAGTTTACGAACACTATATGTACAATGGGGGCAAGACTATGCTAATTTTTCTATTGGTTTATTTCAGATGAAACCCAGCTTTGCAGTGGAAGTGGAAACAAAAGCAAAGCAATTTATTTCTACCTCCATATTAAATGAATTTCAATTTAATTATTCCACTACTGATGAAAAATCTATTCGACGCGAAAGGGTCGATCGTTTACAGGACAATGAATGGCAGTTGATTTATCTAACAGCTTTTATATTGATTTGTGATGCACAATATCAGCACAAGGTCTTTGGTTCTGAAACGGAACGATTGCAGTGGTATGCAACCGTATATAATGCAGGATTTGATAGAAACGACGAGTATATTTCAAAAAAAATAGGGGCAGATAATTTTTATTTGAAGCAAGGCATGCCCGGAAAAAAATTCAAATATGCTGCATTGGCAGCTTGGTATTTTAAAAATAAATAAGGGATAGAATACTGGTTTTTACTTTTTTTAATTAGACTAGCTTTTAAACAATATTTTTCAAATCAGCAATGTGCAATAAGGCATGTGGTTTTAAAATCCTATGTAATTAGGATTTACTTATTGCCAGCTTTTAATTCAACATATGAATACTAAATGCTTTTTAAACTTACTAAGTTTTATTTTATTTGTTCATGCTGCTATAGCGCAAACAGCACCATCCCTAAACTGCTCAAATGATATTTTGTTACAACAGCAGGGCGTGTGGAAAGATAGTCGCTATACTGGAAAAGGTATTGCTGCTGCTGATATACAAAAACAAAAAAAAGTTTTGGATCAAATAACCAAAATGATTAAGACTGCTTATCATCCAGTTGCTGTGGAAGCGAATGCTCACATTGCTTTAAATCCACCCTATAACAACTACAGGCCTGTTAATTATTATGATTTTAGTATCATACCATTAGAATATTACTGCGAGGGCAATCAAATTAAAAAAGTACATGAAACCTCTTCTTATTTTCAAATATTCATCAACCAATTTGGCAAAGAGATTTATGATACAGCACAAGGAGATCGTTTATTGCAGGAAGGGTTTAATGTTATCTATGATATGCCGATTGCAAAGGATGGGTATTTTTATTTCAAAGAAAAAGAAGTGACACTGCCATTTGATGGCAAAGGCAAGACCAGTGAATGGTTGATTACTTATGACGGGCAACTTCCATTTTCATTTGTAACCAAAAAGGAGTTTTTAGAAAAAAGGAAAAAAGCCTTGTATGTTCAGGAAGAGCAGGCGGCAAATGGATTTAGGGATGTTTTGAAAGGGTTGGATATTGAAAAAGGGTTTAAAGAAAAAGAATACGTTAATAATCCTGCTCAATTACAGCGGTATATGAAAATGGAATATGAAAATATTAAAATCAGGTACAATAAATTGTTGCAGGAAAATAAAAGTAGGTTTAAACCGGCATTTGATAAAATTGATAAACAGCTGGCCATGTCGCCATTAGAATTAAATCAATTTGCAATTGTAAAAGACGACCCCTATGATCATTTATCCTATTTGTTTGTTGACAGCAACGACCCTTTCCGTAAAATTTTAATCAAGCCCAATCCAACATATTTTAAAAAGCTGCCCCGATCTTCACCGCAATTTATCTGGATATCTGTTAGCGCCAGTAGTACCAATGTAATTACTGCCAAATTTATGTCAGATATAGTAAAAGCCCTTGATTTCAAAACGATGATTAACTTATTAGGCAAATAAATTGCGATTTGAAATCATCTTTATAGTATTTTCACATTCGCAGCGGTAGGCTAAATGCCGACTGTTCCACTAAAGTTTAAATATTTACTATTCATGATTTCTCCTCGTATTGTGTTTATGGGCACACCCGAATTTGCAGTGGCTTCACTTAATGCCATTGTGGAAGCAGGGTTGCAAGTGGTGGCAGTTGTAACTGCTCCCGATAAACCAGCGGGCAGAGGATTACAATTACAAGAATCAGCGGTAAAAAAATATGCAGTAGCGCATCAGATTCCTGTTTTGCAACCAGTAAAATTGAAAGATCCCGATTTTCTACAATTATTACAATCCTATCAAGCTGATCTGCAAATTGTAGTGGCTTTTCGCATGTTACCCGAGCAGGTATGGAATATGCCTTCAATGGGTACGGTGAATTTACATGGAAGTTTATTGCCCCAATACAGAGGTGCAGCACCCATTAATTGGGCAGTGATCAATGGTGAAAAGGAAACAGGCGTCACTACTTTTAAATTGAAGCACGAGATAGACACTGGAGACATTTTGCTTCAGGAAAAATTTTCAATTGCTGAAAATGAAACGGCGGGTGAAGTACATGACCGGATGAAAATGATTGGTGCTGAATTATTGGTTACCACTATCAAAGGATTGATGGAGGGTGATTTGAAAGAAAAACCCCAGCATAATTTAGTAGAAGATACAGGAGCGAATTTGCATCACGCGCCCAAATTATATACCGATACTTGTAAAATTGATTTTACAAAATCAACGAATACAGTACATAATCTTATCAGAGGACTTTCCCCTTTT
>CAIOIZ010000148.1 GCA_903858475.1 uncultured Bacteroidota bacterium | reverse complement strand
TCTGATTACTATGCGAATGCTGTTAAACATACCACCGACCCAGTGATGGACATCTTCGCTCGCTTGAGTGATGCCAAGATGATGCGTGGTACTGGCGATTTAAAGGAACTGGACAACGCCATTGATAACCTGGCTAAAATGGGCAGAAAGGATAAGTTCGATAATTACCGCGATATCATTTATTATTCTGCTGGTCAACTGAGTTTACAAAAACCTGATACCAGTACTGCCATTGGATTTTTTTATAAAAGTTTAAAGTACAATGAAAATAATGTCTCCTACAAAAACAAATCTTTTTTACAATTAGGAGATATCGCTTTTCAACGCAAGGATTATCGGGCGGCTTTCAATTGGTATGATAGTCTGCAAACTGGCGACACCAGTCTGATAGCAAGATTAGCAGAAATTCAAAATAGAAGAACTGCATTGAGTAAAATAGTAACCAGTATAGCTATTATTGAAAGAGAAGATAGCCTGCAACAAATAGCTCATCTATCTGCAACAGAAAGAGAAACCTTTGTAAAGAAAGTATTAAAAAAATTACGGAAGGAAAAAGGGTTAAAAGAGGAAGAAAATGTAGCTAGTGCAGAACCCATTACGTTCAACAACAACAATCAACCGATAGATCTTTTTGGTGGCAGCACAAAAGGAGAATGGTATTTTTATAACAGCGCTGCCAAATCAAAAGGGTTGAGTGAATTTAAATCCAAATGGGGCAATAGAGTAAATACAGATAATTGGAGAAGAAAGGCAGCAGTAGACAGATCAAATGCACCTGTACTAGGAGATATCGATCAAAAGCAACCACAAGACATTGGAGGCAAAAAAAGTCTACAGGATAATAACGGCACTAATACTGGAGATGAGTTGAGTATGGAGGGCTTGATGAAAAACTTGCCATTGACTCCTGAAAAATTAGGTTTAAGCGACGATATGATTTCTGGCAACCTACTTGAATTAGGCAAAACATACCAGAATGACTTAGAGGATTACGAGATGGCAGTTGGAGCATACGAAGAATATCTTCAACGTTATCCTGATAAATTGATAGACGGCGAAGTATACCTTGGTTTATTTTATTGTTATACTAAACTGGGAAATACCACTAAGGCTAACTACTATAAGAATTTACTGAATACAAAGTTTAAGGATACCAAGTATGGCAAGATGGCCAATAACCCGGCTGCCTTGAATCCTAAAAAAGCAAATCCAGCTGCCACCAAAAAATATGAGGATGTGTACAGTTTATTCATCGAAGGAAAATTTGATGAAGCCTTGGCACAGAAAAAAGCGGCTGACAGTATTTATGGAAGTAATTTCTGGTCGCCCCAGTTGCTTTATATTGAAGCAGTGTACTATGTCAAGCAAAAATCCGATAGCCAGGCCATTGCAACACTTAATAATATTATCACACTCTATCCAAAGAGTAATTTAAAAGACAGGGCTGAGAACTTAATATCGGTAGTGAACAAACGAAAAGATATTGAGGCGTACCTTACTAGTTTACAAATTACCCGTAACGAGGATCCTGTACTCAAGCCAATAGAAGATCAACCTACAAAAAATAAGCAACCAGTTGTAACAGCGCCGGTGAATAACCCAGCCAAGCCCATAACTACAACAATTGTTAGCGCACCAATAAAAGACACTGCCGCCAAACAAATTGCCCCTATTGTCATTGGTAATTATACATTAAATGCAAGTGCCAGTCATTTTATATTAATGGTTTTGGACAAAGTAGATCTGATGTATGTGAATGAAAGTAAAACGGCTTTTGAGCGATTCAATCGGACCAACTTTTACAGCACCCCTATCAGCATTGAAAAAGAAACGCTTGATGGATCAATCAATCTGCTAGTGTTCAAATCATTTGAAAATGCAGATGCGGCAATGGCCTATTACGACAGAATCAGAAGAGCGGCACCACGAGAAGTTAGTTGGTTGCCCGCTAATAAATATTCTTTCTTGATGATAACAGAAGAAAATTTACAGGTTTTGCGTGCTGCAAAAAATATAGCAGATTATAAAAAACTATTGAACACAGTTTATCCTGGAAGATTTTAATACAGCGAAGGCCTCAATAGACCAAATCGCAAGATTCAAAAATTATAATTTACTTACATGAAGCGTTCAGTAAAAATCCTTTGGAAACTTTTTTTATTTGGCTTTTTATTTGTCGTGCTTTTATTTGTAGCTGCCAATTTTGGTTTGTTTGGAAAAATTCCGAGCATGAAAGATTTGCAGCATCCAGAAGCAGATCTGGCCAGTGAAATTTACAGCAGCGATGGAGAATTGATGGGTAAATATTATTCCGAAAATAGAAGTGAGGTCAAATACAGTGAAATTTCCCCCAATGTTATTCATGCTTTGATTGCAACTGAAGATGAGCGTTTTTATGACCACAGTGGCATTGATGCACAAGCTGTAGGCAGGGCCATATTTTCTTTTGGCTCTGGCGGTGGCGGTAGCACCCTCACGCAGCAATTGGCTAAAATGATATTACACCAAGGCAGGGGAAATGTATTTGTAAGAGGTACCCAAAAAATTAAAGAGTGGATTGTAGCGGTTAAGCTAGAAGCCAATTTTACCAAAGAAGAAATTATTGCGCTTTACTTGAATGCCGCGCCTTGGGGAAATGTATGGGGCATCAGAAATGCCAGTCGTACTTATTTTCAAAAGGAACCAAAGGACTTAACATTAGAAGAAGCAGCTGTATTAATTGGCATGCTTAAAGGCTATATCTATGAACCAATTTATCATAGCAAGGCTTCCAAGGACAGAAGGAATACGGTGATTGGTCAAATGGTTGTTTGTAAGCAACATTACCTTACCGTTGCAGAAGCGGAAAAATACAAGGCAATGCCCTTGATTACCAATTTCAAAAAAGTAGATGAAAACATTGGTATTGCGCCTTATTTCAGAGATGTATTAAAAGATAAATTAAAGACTTGGTGTAGCGCACACCAAAATCCAAAGACCGGAGACAATTACGATCTAATGCGGGATGGTTTGCGCATATACACGACCATTGATTCACGTATGCAGAAATATGCAGAAGAAGCAGTAGTGCAACATATGCCCGTGATACAACGTAAGCTGGATGCGATTATGAAATACAATGGCACTAAAATGTGGAAAGGGCATGAAGCCACTATTGAAAGTGCCATGAAATTTACAGAGCGTTGGAAAAGCATGACAGAAAATGGCGTTAAAGAAGAAGACATCAAAAAAACATTTTATACGCCTGTTAAAATGCGGGTATTTGCTTGGAATGCCAAGCGGGAGAAAGATACGGTGATGACGCCCTATGATTCTATCAAGTATCACAAGCAATTATTACAAACTTCCTTTGCAGCAATGGATCCCAAAAGTGGCGAAGTCAAATGTTGGATTGGAGGCATCGATTATAAATGGTTTAAGTTTGATCATATAACCACTAAAAGGCAGGTAGGCTCTACCATCAAACCGTTGATTTATACCTTGGCTATACAAGATGCAGGTTATGATTTATCCACTGAAATCGCTGGAGGCCCTGTGATGTATGGAGGTGTGATGCGCTCCTTTGGCGGTGGTGGCACCTTGGCCAATTGTTTGGCCTTTTCTAAAAATACGGCTTCTGTTAGAATCACCAATTTGGTAGGTGTAAAAAGGGTGATTGAATTTGCACATATTTGCGGTATAACAGTAGATATCCCTCCTGTTTCCTCCGTAGCCTTAGGCATACCAGAAGTGCCAATGTTAGAAATGTTGAGGGCCTATACCATGTTTCCGAACATGAGTAATAATATTGAGCCCATCATGGTCTCCCGCATTGAGGACAAGAGTGGCAATGTGCTTCAGGAATTTCAACCAGAAGTGAAACAAGTAATTAGTGAAGCCAGTGCTTACACCATGGTAAAAGCCATGCAGGGTGTAATACAATTTGGTACTGCGCGTAGCCTTAACAGTTATAATATCCCCGTACAAAAAGCAGGAAAAACAGGTACCACCAATAGCAATGCCGATGGTTGGTTCATTGGTTATACACCAGAATTATTGGCCGGCACCTGGGTAGGTTGCGAAGATCCCTTTATTCGTATTTATGCGGGTACAGGTGGTGGTAGTGAAATGGCTGCACCTAAATGGGGTATTTTTATGAGCAAAGTGTATGCAGACAGAAAGTTGGGCTATGGTAAAATAAAAGAATTTGAAAAGCCCGCTGCTGTTAAAAATGAAGAAATCAGTGCCGATTCAGAGGATTGGGCTAAATTATTTAATCAAGGAGACAGTGCCACTATTGACGAGGGGAATGGAGATGCCAATGATTTTATTATGGAAGAACCTTCAGTAGATAATAGTCCAGCAGAATTTGTTCCCATTGAAAGTGAAATAAAACCCTCTACTCCTGATACGAATAAGCCTAAAAAAACAGAAGATAAAAACAAACCTAACAGTCCTGCTAAAGCTGCGGAGGACAAAGTCAAAATCACAAAACCTGGAGATAAGCCCAAGCCCGCTAATAATGATTATTAAGTAGGGGGATATTTTACTAGCGCATTTATAAAATCATTTATGAGACCTGAGGCAAAAGAAAGCGCTAAAAAATGGGATGGTGGCTAAAGTATTCAAATTTCATTTCCCCCCATTTTATTGGTGTAGTGCGATGGCGATTTTGTAAAATAATGATTGCGGTCGCATTCTTTCTCCATCTACAACTGGATTACGAATACTATTTAATGCCAGGCGATATTGTAAGCTCATACAAAACCAACGAAAGTCAATCCAAGTGCCTACCTGTGCTTGTACATAATTTTGTTTTTGATGCCTCAGATCTGATTTAAATGCGCCAGTACGTGTATAGTCAATAGCCAACCCTGTTTCATCTACCATTGTTTGAAAGGAACCGGCTACTCCATAAAAAATATAAGGAGAACGAAGATGGTACCCCGTTTTCAAGTACCTACTTAAGCCTACTGAGATTTCATTGGCAGTAATACTGGTGCTTCCAGTAGCAGGACGCAGTATACTCGGCCTTATTGGATAAGTAACGCCATCAAGGTTAACCCTTGATCCCAAGCGAAGAAATTCAAATGAATACATAAATCCCTTCCCCTCGTTACTGGCCTTCCTAATATTAATACCAATGCCTAATGCGGCTTTCATCTTTTTCCCGAAAGGATTCTGTGAATAATCATTTTCTACTGGAATTGTTCCATTCATATAGGTATTGTGATTAGCCCCATTACCAATATAATTGGATACCCCATAATTGATATTGAACAGCCATTTTAATTTGGCCGACTGAGCCAATATCATTACCGGCATCAAGATTAAAAAAAAGACAAACACCAACAATTTCATATGATAGATTTTGTAGAAGGCAAATGCCTCCTAGAATTAGCTGCTTACCATTTTTTACTTTCTCGCAAATGCAGGATATGGGCCACATGGTGACGACTATGCCAGGCATAAATGCCCAATAAATCCCAAAGACTCATCGATCGATTATTAACAGGATGAAATACAGTTCTATCCCAATCAGCCGCTGTAAGTTCCTGTAAAAAATAATGCCAACGCCGGTGTAGTGCATGCAAAAGTGTAATAGAAATATGGATGGGCAAATCAAGCACGTCGGGCAATTCGGACCATTTCACTTCATCATAAGGCTTGATGGTTGGATTGTCTTCAGTCAAACACAATTTGCATCTCGTGTATGCATTCATGTGACTATCTGCCAAATGGTGTACCAGTTGCTGAACTGTCCAACCACCTTCTCGATAAGGGGTATTTAATTGTGCTTCATCCAAATTCAAAACGGCATTTTCGAGATGCTGTGGCAGGTATTGAATATCCAACAGCCATTGTGCTTTGATTGACTCACTAAAGGCTTGTCTTTCAAATTTACCGATGGGATATTGCCATTCAAATAATTCTTCTTTTGTCATTATTCATTGGGGGTTTGAACAGGAGTTATAGTTGCAGGTTTTATACCTTCGAGTGATATATCAAAAATCAATGCTGCGCCCGGCGGTATCATCGGTGTTGGCGGATTCATATTATATGCCAACTCAGTAGGTATATACACTCTCCATTTATCACCCGGCCTCATCATTTGCAAAATATAAGACCAACCTTTTATAACAGCAGACACTCTAAAAACGGCAGGCTGTCCACTACTATATGAGTTTTCAAATTCTTTGCCGCCTATTAAAGAACCAACATAGTTTACGATGACCGTATCTTTTAAGGAGGGCTTATTAAAATTACTATCTGTGCTGGCCTGAATTACTTCATATTGCAACCCATTAGGAAGGCTAACCACTCCAATGCGCTTTGCATTGGACTCAAAAAAAGCATTTGCTTGTACTTTTTGTGCAGCAATTTTTTTAGCCATAAATTCCTGCAATTTTTGCTGTATGGTCATATTAATTTGGTTATCCTCCATCAATTTGGTTTGATTTTTAAAAATCGCATCCATTCCTTTTTGCAAGTCAGCATAATTAATGCCAGTTACTCCTTGCTCCTGCATATTGCTGGCGATACTCAAACCCACTGCATAACTAAAACTGTCAACCAATATAGGGGCCTTGGTAGCTTTTGTAATTTTAACAGGGCTAGTAGTTTTTACTTTTTGAGCCAAAAGACCATTGCAGATTATCAATGATAATACCAGTACAAAGATTTGCTTCATTGCTTAATTGAATTTAATATTTAGAAATTTATTTATTGGTGTAAATCAATCCTCCCTAATATCCTTTCCGGTAAGATGAATAAATACATCTTCTAGATTGGCTGCTTTCACCTGTTTCGGCCTTTCAAATCCGGTGGCTACAAGGTCGTCAATCATTTTATCGGGAGAATCTAATTGTATAATTTTCCCCTCATCCATTATGGCAATTCGATCGCAAAGTTGTTCTGCTTCATCCATATAGTGAGTTGTTAAAATAACAGTTGTACCATTTTGCCTAATATTTTTAATCAGGTCCCAGAGATTGCGCCTGGCTTGTGGATCTAAGCCAGTTGTAGGCTCATCCAAGAAAATAATCTTCGGCTTATTAATTAACGTAGTTGCTATACTAAAACGTTGCTTCTGCCCCCCACTCATTTCCTTAAATTTATTTTTTGCCTTATCTTCAAGGTTAACCATTTTCAAAAACTCCATGGGTTGAATGGTTTGGTTGTACAAACCTGCAAACAATACAAGAAGTTCTACTAAATTAAGCCCAGGATAAAAGCCAGAAGTCTGCAATTGCACCCCTATAATTTGTTTGATCTTTTCTTTCTCTTTATCCAAATTAAATCCATTGACCATTACCTGACCACTGCTTTTTTCGCGCAGCGTTTCAATGATTTCTAAAGTAGTAGATTTGCCAGCCCCATTGGGACCTAACAATCCAAAGATTTCTCCTTCATATACATCAAAAGAAATTCCCTTAACCGCTTCGAAAGAACCATAGTTTTTCTTTAGGTCTTTTACAGAAATAATGATTTCTCCTTTATTCATTTATGCTTCGTTTATAAAAGTTTCTAATTCATCCATCATGCCTTTACTGCCCACAAAAAAAGCAGATCGTTGATGCAGTGCTGTTGGCTGCACTTCTAAAATATTCTGAATTCCATTAGTTGCTTTTCCTCCTGCCACCTGTACAATAAAGCCAAATGGATTGCATTCATATAATAACCGCAGTTTCCCTTTGGGTTTATGGGTTGTAATGGGGTACATAAAAATACCCCCCTTGATTAAATTGCGATGCACATCTGCTACCATGCTGCCAATATATCTTTGTGTATATGGCCCCCCGTTTGTATGATCCTTTTTCTGACAAGCCGTTATGTATTTTTTTATTGGCTCTTCATACTGAAAGAAATTGCCATGATTCACCGAATACATTCTACCTGTTTCAGGGCATTTAATATCGGGATGACTCAAACAAAATTCACCAATGGAAGGATCTAGTGTAAACCCATTTACACCACGTCGGGTGGCATATACCATCATGGTACTACTACCATAGATAACATATCCTGCCGCTACTTGTTTAATGCCAGGCTGTAAAAAATCTTCTTGGGTGGCAGGCTCCCCCAATTTACTGACCCTCCGATATACACTAAAAATAGTGCCGATTGATACATTCACATCAATATTACTACTGCCATCTAATGGATCAAAAAGGCATACATATTTACTGTTATTGCTAATTTCATCATCAAATACTACAATATCGTCTAATTCCTCACTGCCAATTCCGGCGCAACTGATACCGTGCCTCAACACCCCAACAAACTGATTATTGGCAAATTCATCCAACTTTTTCACTTCTTCCCCCTGCACATTCATAGTACCTGCATCCCCTAAAATATCCACCAAACCAGCCTTATTTACCTCTACATTTACTCGCTTAGCAGCCAACCCTATATCTCGCAATAAGCCAGATAATTCACCAGTGGCATTGGGGAAATCGCGCATCTGCTGAATAGTGAACTCATCCAATGTTTGAACCCTACGATTGGTAGCCATAAATTAATTTTTGGTTGTAGATTTTGTCCCGATACTCAAGGGGATTAGATTTGCATTTCAAAAATACAAATTATTAACAAGAGAACGGCAGAAAGGGCCTGATTCCATCAAACGATATTCACACAATTATTATGAAGGTATTCAAATTCGGAGGGGCCAGTATTAATTCCATTGAAAGGATTCAACAAGTGGCTGCTATCCTGCAACAATACAAGGGAGAAAAGATGCTTATCATCATTTCTGCCATGGGCAAAACTACCAATGCACTAGAAAAAGTAGTGGATGCTTTTTATCAAGGGAATAAAGAAACGGCCATTCAATTGTTTGAACAGGTAAAACAACAACATTTGAACACGTTGAAATACCTCGTCAGCATTCGTTGGCAGGAAGCAGAAAATCAGATGAAAGATTTTTTCACCGAAGTAGAATGGCTTTTACATGATGAGCCTGTTCGCGAATATGATTACTACTACGACCAGATTGTTTGTTGTGGAGAATTGCTTAGCACTTCAATGGTAAGTCATTTTTTGAGGGAGGCTGGCTTAAAAAATACCTGGACAGATGTAAGAGATATTTTTCGTACCGATGACAATTTCAGGGATGCCAATTTAAATTGGGCATTCACGGAAAATAAAATAAAGGAGGAGGTGCTTCCTTTATTTAATCAAACTGACCTGGTGATTACGCAAGGTTTTATTGGGGCCACCGACGAAAATGAATGCACTACGCTTGGCCGAGAAGGGAGTGATTATTCTGCTGCCATATTTGCGAATTTATTAGATGCCGAAAGCCAGACCATTTGGAAGGATGTACCTGGTGTAATGAACGCAGACCCAAAACAATTTCCGAACGCCCTTTTCATTCCTGCTTTAAGCTTCAATGAAGTAATTGAAATGGCTTATTATGGAGCGCAAGTGATACACCCCAAAACCATTAAACCATTACAAAATAAAAACATACCCTTGCATGTGCGTTGCTTTTTGCAACCCGAATTGCCGGGTACAATTATTAGCAACAAAGCGGTATATAACTTGCCTCCTGTTATTGTATTGATGGAACAACAGGTACTACTAGAATTAAGCAGTAAAGATTTTTCTTTTGTGGGGGAAAAAGGGATCAGCGATTTATACGAATTATTTGCAGCCCATAAATTAAAACCGAACCTTACGCAAACAGGTGCGATAAGTATATTATGTTGCCTAGATGATCGCCCCGAAAAAATTGAAAAGATTGCCTTAGCTGCAGCCACATTGTTTGAAGTACAATTAACCAAACAATTAACCTTATTGACTATTCGCCATTATACAAGAGAAAAATTTGAAGAATTAACAAATGGCAAAGACATATTGCTAACACAAAGAACGAAAGAAACTGTACAAGTTTTGATGAATGGATAATTACTCCTCTATTAAAAAGTAGGCGATTTTATATAACCTTTTATTCAACTATATATTGCCCTTTTTTATTTACCATAATCAGGGGCAATTCTTTTTTCTGTTCAAAATAATCATAAGCAGCTTTGAGGTTTACCGCAAAATCATGAATGGCCACTTTATCTTTCGTTGTTTCATTAAGATAATCCATCGATTTTTTTTCATTGTAGCGTACTGGATATACATGAACAGGAATGAAATCTTGTCCCCTGGCCTTTACATTACTTGCAATAATAAAAACTTCCTCAATGGGGATATCACTAATAGGAATACAACCGGTACTAACGCAATTGCCGTGAATATAAATAGCACTACCCGGCCTTGTGCTGTCGCTTAATATTTTATCGGAAGCATTGGGATAGTTAAGTCCCAAGGATAAATGGTAATTACTATTGGGATTGAATTCATTGATACAATAAAACCCTTCAGGCACCTGAAAATCGCCTTCTATTCTTTTGGGGCCAATGGCACCACTTTGCATACAAACTTTATACGTTTTAAATAATTTGAAAGGTTCTTTTTGATTGTTTTTTACCCAAACTTCCATTTGACGATCGTACTTAAAACTCCTGATATACATCGTTTGTGGAGGCCAATTGAGTTTTTTAGCTTCAAACTGTTTTTTAACAGAATCTTCCATGCGATCAAACACATCTGCTCCCCGCATGGAAGTCTTCTGCAATTCAACAAAACTTGTTTGAGACGATGCTGTGATTGTTGTATTGGTTACAACAAGAAATAATAAGATGTATTTTGTCATCCGATTTTTCATACAGGGGGGTTACAGCACCAAAAAAGTAAAAATAAAGAAATTATTGAAAGTAATTATGTTAAAATGGATCGACTGATTCATCTGCCAAGCTACATCCTTTATAGATTTCCTCGGGCATCTTGTTCTCTTTCCAATGCCTCAAACAATGCTTTAAAATTGCCCTTTCCAAAACTTTTAGCTCCTTTGCGTTGAATAATTTCGAAAAATAAAGTAGGCCGATCTTCTAGGGGCTTTGAAAAAATCTGCAACAAATAGCCCTCTTCATCCCGGTCAATTAGTATTCCTAATTTTTGTAAGGGGGCTAAATCTTCGTCAATCTTTCCAACCCTTTCCAGCACTGTTTCATAATATACAGGAGGGATGGTTAAAAACTCAATCCCTCTATTTTGCAATTCCGTCACAGTACTCACAATATCATTAGTAGCAATGGCAACATGCTGCACGCCCTCTCCTTTATAAAAGTCTAAGTATTCTTCTACCTGACTTTTCTTTTTACCTTCGGCAGGTTCATTAATAGGAAATTTCACATAGCCATTTCCGTTGCTCATTACCTTACTCATTAGGGCAGAATATTCTGTTGAAATATCATTGTCATCAAAACTCAGGATATTTCTAAAGCCCATTACTTCTTCATAAAATTTTACCCAAGGGTTCATTTGATTCCAACCAACATTGCCAACGCAATGATCTACATACAATAGTCCTGTAGAACTTGGATTGTAATTGGATTTCCACTCTCTATAACCCGGCATGAAAAATCCATTATAATTTTTCCTTTCAACAAAAATATGAACGGTATCTCCATAAGTATGAATACCACTCAATACTACTTCTCCATTGTCATCTTTCAAAGTAGTAGGTTCCATATATGATATTCCACCACGATTGGTGGTTTCTTCCCATGCCTTGGTGGCATCTTGTACCTTTAACGCCAAAACCTTTACGCCGTCGCCATGTTTAGAAATATGATCTGCTATTTCATTGCCAGCGTACAATGGAGTTGTCAATACAAAGGTTAATTTGTTTTGACGGATTGCATAGCTCACTCTATCCTTCATGCCTGTTTCTGGACCTGCATAAGCCCAGGACTCAAAGCCAAAAGCTGTTTTATAAAAATGAGCTGCTTGTTTGGCATTGCCAACATAAAATTCAACATAATCAGTGCCTTCTAATGGCAGAAAATCAGGTTGAATAGATTCTGTAGGAATAGTAGTACTAGTATTTGTTTGCATGAAAGTTTAATTTGAAATGAATAAATAAGATACCCGTCAAATTAATCAATAGCATCCATGGCCAAAGCCAACATCAACAAATTATATTCTTTGCGTTTGTCGTTAAATATTTTATGTGGATAATCAGGAGCCATGGGGGCAAATATAGGGAATTGATAGGAGTTGTAGAGGACGATTTAGAACTATCAACTATATTTGCAGCATGAAAAAAGTTGGCATATTAGGAGGAGGACAATTGGGCAGAATGCTATTACAAGCAGCTGCTAATTATCCGGTTGAAACATTTGTTATGGAAAATGATTCCGAATGCCCAGCTGCTAACTTATGTCATCATTTCGCAAAGGGTGATATTACTAAATTTGAGGACGTATATGCATTTGGAAAAGGATTGGATGCATTGACCATCGAAATAGAATCTGTTAATGAAGCGGCGCTTGAAAAACTAGAAGCAGAAGGCGTACTCATCTATCCTAAACCCGCTGCACTGAAGATTATTAAGAACAAGATTTTACAAAAACAATTTTACAAGGCGCAAGAAATTCCGACCAGCGAATTTGTAGTAACTACATCAAGAGAAGCCTTGCTGCAATTAACGGATTTTCTACCTGCTGCACATAAAATTGGCCTAGGTGGATACGATGGAAAAGGAGTTGAATTATTGAGAACCAGTGAAGATTTTTCCCGGGGTTTTGATGCTCCTGCTATATTAGAAAAACTGGTGACCATTAAAAAAGAAATTGCAGTTATCATTGCTGTTAGCAATAGTGGCGAAATCAGGTTATATCCACCAGTTGACATGGTATTTGATAGCAGATTAAATCTTTTGGATTATCAAATCAGTCCTGCAGACCTACCACAAAACCTACTTTGGAAAGTAGAAGCCATCGCGCGTAAAGTGGTAAAAGACCTCCAAAGCCCAGGCATTTTTGCAGTTGAATTATTCATCGACGATAAGGACAATGTGCTAGTAAATGAAACAGCGCCAAGGGTACACAATAGTGGTCATCATACTATTGAGGCTAATTATTGTAGTCAGTTTGATATGTTATGGCGTATCATACTAGGATATCCCCTTGGTAATACAAATCATATTTTTCCAGCTGCCATTGTCAATCTATTGGGTGCTGATGGATTTACTGGCCCTGCCTATTATGAAGGGCTACAAGAAGTATTACAAATTGAAAATGCCTTTGTGCATATTTATGGCAAAAAAGAAACAAAACCCGGTCGTAAAATGGGCCATGTAACCATCCTGAGCCGTGAAAAACAAGAATTGATACACCAGGCTAATAGAGTCAAATTTGGATTGATAGTTAAAAGCCAATAGGCCCCTTTTGGAAACAAGAAAAATTCTACTAGAGTTGAATTTGGTTGAATGTTGTTGAATAGGCTAGAATCGCATTCAATAGCTTTTCAATGCAACTGCGGACAAGCACCTAAACAGTGCTACAAATCTTTAGTTTCCCGTTCCTCATTATTTTGACTCATTCAAAGCTATTTCGGCGTAAATTTAATGCTCAAATAAAGCTACTAATGAGGATGACCCCGACTAACTGCTCCTGCAGCCTATTATTGGCCTTTTTTATTTTCAGTTGCAATAGCAATGATAAAAAAGCTGCCCCGCCAAAAAACGATGCCAACAAAGTTGTAAAAGTGGATGGCTATATTGTAGCCCCTCAATTATTATCTCAAAACATTGAAGTGCCTGGAAGCCTTGCAGCCTATGAAGAAGTGGAGCTGCATACAGAAGTAGCTGGCCGAATTACTGGTCTCTATTTCAAAGAAGGTAGCCCTGTAGCACAGGGAACTGTATTATTAAAAATTTATGATGGCGATTTACAGGCACAGTTACAAAAATTACAGATTCAATTAAAAACAGCTGAACAAACCGCAGATCGCTACAGTGCACTTTTGAAAATCAATGGCGTTAGCCAGCAGGAATACGACCTGAATGTGCTATCGGTAAACAATATCAAAGCCGATATCAATATTGTAAAAACAAGTATTGCGAAAACAAGTTTAAGAGCGCCCTTTAGCGGTAAGCTGGGCATTAGCACATTAACCAACGGAGCATATGTATCACCCGCTACTATCATCAGCAGCTTGCGTAATCTAAGCAAATTGAAGCTTGAATTTACTGTTCCGGAAAAGTACGGACCAAAAATGAAAGCCGGCAGTTTGGTTCAATTCAGTTTAGAGAATAACGTTAATGTATACCCTGCTTTTGTAACTGCAACTGAAAACACGATTAGTGCCGAAACAAGATCTTTGAAAGTAATTGCAGTAGTGAATAAAGTAACGCCTGAATTACTGGCGGGGGCTTTTGCAAAAGTAAAAATACCCTTAGGGGCAGATAATGCAGCACTGATGATACCTAGTCAGGCCATTATTCCACAAGCCAGGAATAAAAAAGTAATTGCGGTAAGAAATGGCATAGCCAGTATGGAAACTGTTGTTACAGGCATAAGGGATTCTGCCATGGTTGAAATTACCAATGGATTAAAAGCAGGCGATACTGTTTTAATTTCTGGTTTACTTTCTACCAAACCAGGTGCTAAAGTACAACTCAATAAAATCAATAAACATTAAACCAGCTTAGCTGTGAATATATCCGAACTTAGTTTAAGAAGACCAGTCATGGCCACTGTAATGAGTATTGTTATTGTACTCTTTGGAGTGATTGGTTTTAAATTCTTGGGCGTCAGAGATTACCCTGCTATTGACCCGCCCAATATATCGGTGCGCACCTCCTACCCTGGTGCCAATGCTGATATTATTGAATCGCAGATTACTGAGCCCTTGGAAAAAGCCATCAACGGTATAGCTGGAGTAAAAAATATTACCAGTTCTAGCAGTCAGGGTAATAGTAATATAAATGTAGAGTTTGAATTGGGCAATGAGTTGGAATCCGCAGCCAATGATGTGCGTGATAAAGTTTCACAGGCCGTTCGTTCTTTACCCTCCGACTTGGATGCACCACCAGTAGTGTCTAAGGCTGATGCCAGTAGTGACCCTATCATCTCCATGACGGTTCAAAGCAATACAAAAAATCAATTACAGGTTACAGAATATGCTAACAATAATTTATTAGAAAGACTACAAACTATCCCAGGTGTTAGTGGTATTCAAATTTGGGGAGAAAAAAAATATGCGATGCGCATATGGTTTGATATTTCTAAACTGAGTGCATATGGCCTTACCGCCTCCGATGTGCAAGTTGCATTACAAAGGCAAAATGTGGAATTACCTTCTGGAAAAATTGCGGGCAACGCTACTGAATTATCTGTGAGAACTTTTGGGAAAATTAATACAGAAGAAGAATTCAATAATGTAATCATAAAAAATATCAATGGTGCCGATATTAAATTAAAAGATATTGGAGAAGCGGTACTCGGACCAGAAAACGAAGAATCGGTTTTAAAAGAAAGTGGGGTGCCGATGATTGCACTGGCCATTATTCCTCAACCTGGATCGAACTATGTTGCCATTGCAGATGAGTTTTACGTTAGGTTTGAACAAATAAAAAAAGAAGTGCCAGGAGATATTTCACTGGACATCGCATTAGATCAAACCAAATTTATTAAACGTTCAATTGCTGAAGTAAAGGAAACCCTGTTAATTTCTATTGGACTGGTTATACTCATTATTTATTTATTTTTTCGTGATTGGATAATTGCCATTCGACCCTTGATTGATATTCCCGTCTCGCTCATTGGTGCTTTTTTCATTATGTACTTATTTGGCTTTACCATCAATGTACTTACGCTATTGGCCATTGTACTCGCCACCGGATTAGTGGTAGATGATGGTATAGTAGTTACAGAAAATATATTCAAAAAAATGGAGCGGGGCATGAACAAGTGGCAGGCCGCAAAAGAAGGATCAAAGGAAATTTATTTTGCCGTAATTGCTACTTCCATCACACTCGCCATTGTATTCCTTCCAATTATTTTTTTACAAGGATTTGTAGGCCGTTTGTTTAGAGAGTTTGGTATTGTTGTAGCAGGAGCTGTATTGATTTCTGCCTTTGTATCACTTACATTAACACCTGTACTAAACGTAAAGCTTACACGAAAAAAACAAAAACATTCCCGTTTTTATAATTTTACCGAACCCTTTTTCCGTGGATTAGAAAATGGGTATCGAAAAATCTTGCAGGGATTCATGCAATGGAAATGGGTAGCCATAATTTTAATCTTGGCTTGCGTGTCTATTATTTACATTGTCGGCAAGGATATTCCTTCAGAATTGGCCCCAATGGAAGACAGAAGCCAGTTCAGATTATCTGTTACGGCTCCCGAAGGCACTTCCTATGATTATATGGACAATTACATCGACCGCATTTCCAAATTTGTGGAAGATTCTGTCCCTGAAAATAAAGTCTTAATCAGTATCACTGCCCCTGGCTTTACAGGATCGGGATCAGTAAATACAGGTTTTGTAAGAGCAGCCCTAGTTGACCCTAAAGACAGAAAACGTTCGCAACAGGATATCGTAAATATGATTAATAAGAATGTAAGTAAGTTTCCGGAAGGAAAAATATTTGCTATTCAAGAACAAACTATTTCTGTTAACCGCAGAGGGGGCTTGCCCGTACAGTTTGTAATTCAAAATATCAATTTCGACAAAATCAAAGAATTATTACCCAAATTTTTGGAGGAAGCCAATAAAAATCCTGATTTCCAAGGAGTAGACGCCGATTTAAAATTCAATAAACCAGAATTGCGTATCCTCATTGATCGACTAAAAGCCAGCGATCTTGGTATTAGTATTCAAGAAATTTCTGAAGCACTACAACTTGCATTGAGCAATCGCAGAATGGGCTATTTCACAAGAGATGGAAAACAATACCAAGTAATTGGGCAAGTATCCCGCAATGACAGGGATGATCCCAAAGATCTTAAAGGAATTTTTGTGCGCAATGCTGCTGGTCAATCCATTTCATTGGATAATCTAGTAACGATGACGGAGGAAAGCACTCCACCTACTATCTATCATTTCAATCGATATAAATCGGCTACTATTTCTGCTGGTCTTGCTCCTGGCAAAACAATTGGAGATGGTATAAAAGCCATGGAAGAAATTCGTAAAAAATTATTGGATGATAGTTTTAGTACTTCCCTTACTGGCTCCTCAAGAGATTATGCCGAAAGTGGTAGCAATACCAGCTTTGCATTTATACTAGCCCTCATATTGATCTTCTTAGTATTGGCAGCACAATTTGAAAGCTTTATTGACCCCTTAATTATCATGCTAACGGTACCATTGGCTATTGCAGGTGCTGTGCTTTCCTTGAATTTATTTGGACAAACCATTAATATATTTTCACAAATCGGAATGATTATGCTAGTGGGGCTGGTTACCAAAAATGGTATCCTTATTGTGGAATTTGCAAATCAAAAACAATTGAGTGGTTTAAATAAATCAGCGGCTGTATTAGAAGCAGCGGTGGCCAGATTCAGACCTATTCTAATGACTAGTCTAGCAATGAGTTTGGGAGCCTTGCCACTGGCATTGTCATTGGGGGATGCATCTACTAGTCGCATCCCACTAGGGATTGTTATTGTAGGCGGCATTATGTTTTCGTTGCTACTAACCTTATTGGTTATCCCAGCTATGTATGCCTTACTTTCCACAAAGAAGAAAAAAAGCGAATTAGATAAATTGGACACGAACCTTTCAACAGATACAACTATCCATGAAGCATAATAAAATATTCACTTGTTTATGTTGTTTGGCATTGGTAACCCATTCCCATGCACAAAATGTATTATCTGCGGAAGCTGCCATTGCTGCTGCGTTGAAAAGCAATTACGATATCTTATTGCTCAAAAGCGATTCAAGTTCATTTGCACTAGATAACTCCTATTCAAAAGCCGCATTTTATCCTCGAATCAATGCCAGTACAGGAATGGTTTTTAATACCAATAACCAGAAACAAAAATTAGCAGATGGCAGTGTGAAGGAAAGAAATGGCATTCGATCAGATAATATCAATGCAGCCATCTCCTTAAACTGGACCGTATTTGACGGCATGAAAATGTTTGCTACCAGGGATAAATTGGCAGCATTCGTTAAATTGGGAGAACTGAATATTAAGAACCAGGTAGTCAATACCATTGCAGCCGTATTGAGCAATTATTATAATATTGTTCGACAGAAACAACAATTGAAAGCCATTGAAGAGCAAATGGGGCTGAATGAAGAGAGGCTGAAACAAGCAGACAAAAAACTCAGTGTTGGGCTTGGCTCAAAACCCGATGTGTTGCAGGCTAAAACAGATTTGAATGCACAAAAAGCTGCCCTACTGCAACAAGAAACACTGATTGCTCAATTAAAAGAACAATTAAACTTATTGATGGCAGCACCCCTACAGGCTGAATTTGAAGTTGTAGATTCTATTCCCATTGACCATCAAATTCTTTTGAATGAAGTTTTAAATACGGCTGGAAAAAATAACCCAGCACTTCAAACGGCCCAGCAAAATATTCAGATAGCCGGCCTAGCATTAAAGGAAAGGAAAGCCGAACGTTTCCCAATCGTATCGCTTAATTCTGCGTACAATTTTGGCAAAACAGATAATAAATCTGTGTTGAATACCTTTACACCACTTTACAATCGTAACCTAGGCTTTAACTATGGCATTTCTGCTAGCATACCTATCTTCAATGGCTATAATACAAAAAGGCAAATAGCACAAGCGCAGTTAGATATCAACTATAATAAAATTGTATTGGAAAAAATTAAGGCCACCAATGAAATAGCTATCATCAATGCATTTAAAACATATGAACTGCAGAAAAAAACATTGGGCTTAGAGGAAGAGAATATCTTACTAGCAAAAGAAAATGTTTTTATAGCTATGGAGCGTTTTCGCTTGGGCATTTCGACTACATTGGAATTAAGGGCTACGCAAAAAACACTGGAAGATGCTTATAATAGGTTGATTGCAGCACGTTACAATGCAAAGTTGGCCGAAATAGATTTGATGCGTTTAAAAGGAGATTTGCTGAAATAATTTTTTCTATTGCAACTCGAATACTAATTTTGAAAAAAAAATACACAATGTCAAATCCGCTAGTTGGAATTATCATGGGCAGTGAGAGTGATCTCGAAATAATGAAAGGGGCCGCAGAAATGCTTCGCCAATTTGAAGTGGAGCCTGAGTTAACCATCGTATCGGCGCATCGAACCCCAGAGCGACTTCGAGAATACGCTAGTAAAGCAAAAGAGAGAGGATTAAAAGTAATCATCGCTGGTGCTGGCGGAGCGGCACATTTACCTGGAATGGTAGCAGCACAAACTATACTTCCGGTAATTGGTGTTCCAGTAAAATCATCTAATAGTATCGATGGCTGGGATTCTGTACTCTCTATTTTACAAATGCCCTATGGCGTACCCGTAGCCACGGTAGCATTAAATGGCGCAAAGAATGCGGGTATTTTAGCAGCCCAAATACTGGCCTTGTATGATAGTTCTATTGCTGGAAAATTAGAAGCATTTAAAGAATACCAGGACGACATTGTAATAGAAAGTGTGAAGAACGTTAATTCATTGGGCTATCGGAATGAATTTGATGTTAAATAATTATTCCTCCTTTAAGATTGCAAATTTTTGTTCAAGCAGTAGCGAATGCTGATATAGCATTTGAATGAAGGCTGCGCCATATTGAGCATAATAGGGCATAAAATTCTCCCCACGTTCTTGTAAATTATTGAGCGGAAATAAACTCGACTTTAATTGATGTAATTGTCTATGGAGTGTTTCAAATTTTAATTTTTCAGCCCGCAGCATTTTCTTCTCTAGTTGTTCAATTCTTTTAAAAGCTTTGGCTAATAAATTTTTTGTATGAGTACCTAGCGAGGGGTCAATATTGGCAGCAAGTATTTCAATTTCATCATACAAAGCAATAAGTTTGGCTTTTTCTTTTTCTAGGTCTAATTGTAAAGAGGAAGTTTTTTTCACCACTTCACTTAACAAATTTTGCTCTGACCGAAATAAATCGATTGGCTGCAAACCAATTTTAGAGGCCAATGCCAATTCCTTTTTTTGCATAATTAAAAAACTATTACGCAAAACCATCAAAGGATATGGTATCCCAGCTATTTCAAAAACTTTTTTTAATTCGAGCCAATAAGCGATTTCTCCACCCCCACCCACAAATACAATATTAGGCAACAGCATTTCTTGCAAAACAGGCCTGAGTATCACATTCGGACTAAACCGTTCGGGATGCATTGCTAACTCTTGCAGTAACGCTTCTTTAGAAAAAACGAGTTGGGTGTCATTCACTATATATCGATTGTCCTTCAGCGTTATTCGATCTCTTCTGCCCTCCTGCAGATAAAATAAATTTATATCCCTACCACCTGCTTGTACTTTATATTCCGCTGGAAAATTTTTAACCTGTGCTGCCACTGCTTGATGCGAGAAGGCCGTTTCTAATTCCTGCTGCATAATAGGAGCAAAAGCGCTTTTCCATTCTGGATGATCGGGAAGGAAAACAATCAGTCCATATTTTGCGAACAATTGATGTACTAGGTTAAAAACAGCCTGCTCAATGCTGGTGCCCTCTTTATAAGCGGCTCGCAAAATCGACACCAGTTCCTCCCCAAATGGAGCTATTGACAGCTGACCACTTACCTGATCAATAGCTTCTAATAATGCTTTATCCACTTTCATTCTTCCTACTGCCCCAGTTTGATTTGTAGCCCATTCAATTTTTCCGCCATTCAAATTAACATGCCCCAATTCAGCCAGGTCAGCATCTTCGCTCCCCATATAATATACTGGCACAAATGAATATGCTGGCAAATCTTTATTGAATTGATCAGCCATTCTTATGACCTGCAAAATTTTATAAATAAAATACAAATGACCAGTAAACAAATTAGGCTGGTGTGCAGTGGTAATGGTAAAACAATTGGGATCAGCCAACTTTTCTATATTTTTTAACACCAACTCACTATCAGGCATACCTGCATACTGATGCATCAAAACAGTACTTAATAGCTGGCGATTGGTTGAAAACTGCTGCCGTGCCTGGATTGCTAACAATATAGATTGCATTGAAACCGGATATTGATAATATGGTTCCAATAATGGATGGGCAGCTACATAATCCGTTACAATGGTGGAAAAAGCAGCTGTATCCGAATAAGGTATGTATTGAGCAGAAAAATTCATTGGTAATAGATGATAAAACTAAAACTTTCCATTCATAATGAATACTTAAAATTTTAGGCGCTCACTAGCTCCCCTTCAATATCATAATCGTAAGCCTTGGTAATTTTAACCTGAACAAAACTACCTATAGCCAGTTTTTTATTGGTTTGTATGATTACTTCATTGTCTACTTCCACACTGTCAAATTCTGTACGACCTAGGTAACGCCCAGCCTCCCGCTTATCTACTAGAACGGTCAATACCTTACCCAATTTTATGCTGTTTTTTTCTAGTGATATTTCCTGCTGACATTCCATAATTTCTTGAGCCCTTGCTTCTTTTTCTTCAGCAGGCACATCATCTATCAAATCATGGGCACTAGTGCCTTCCTCATGACTGTAAGTAAATACCCCTACTCTATCAAAACGCATTTTTTGAAGGAAGGCTTTAAGTTCTTCAATGTCATCCCTGGTTTCTCCGGGGAAGCCAACTATAAGGGTTGTACGCAAACAAATTGCTGGAATGATTGATCTAATCTTTTCAATCAAAATTTCCATCTCTTCACGTGTAATTTGCCTTTTCATAGCTGCCAGCATATTATTTGATGCGTGCTGCAATGGCATATCAAGATAATTACAGATGGAGGCCCTTTCTTTCATGGCTTCAACAATTTCCAATGGAAATTTACTGGGATAAGCATAATGTAGTCGAATCCATGTTAAACCGGGAATATCAGCAAGTGCATGCAAAAGCTTTGGCAATGCACGTTCTTTATAAATATCCAAGCCATAATAAGTTAGTTCCTGTGCAATAAGCATTATTTCTTTTACGCCTTGCTGTACCAATCGAGTAGCTTCGGCTACTAATGATTCAATGCTTCTGCTAATATGTTGGCCACGCATAAGTGGTATGGCGCAAAAAGAGCAAGTTCGATTACAACCTTCGCTAATTTTCAAATAAGCATAATGCTGTGGCGTACTCAACAATCGCTCCCCCAATAATTCCTTTTTATAATCTGCTTCAAACTGCTTCAACATCAAGGGAAGCTCCATGGTACCAAAATAGGCATCAACTTCTGGAATTTCTTCTTCTAGGTTGTTTTTATACCTTTCACTCAGGCAACCGGTAACATAAACTTTATCGATTTTGCCTCTTTTTTTCAATTCTACCTGCTGCAAAATTGTGTTGATGCTTTCCTCTTTGGCCTTTTCGATAAATCCACAGGTATTGATGACCACTATATTATGGTCCTTTTTTTTGCTTTCATGTACCACGTCTATCTCATTGGCCAATAGCTGTCCGCTCAGCACTTCGCTGTCGACCATGTTTTTACTGCAGCCCAGTGTAATGATATTAACCTTGTCCTTTTGTAATGTTTTTGCTTTCATAAACGGTACAAAGGTAACTAATGCTTTAGCTACTGCCAACAAAGGGGTAATTAGGTGCCATTCATCCTTTATAATTATCGTTCATGAATATGTCCCTATTATTTAAATTAATTATAATATACATTGCGCCACAATAATAAAGTATAGAACATGAAACAAAAATTTCTGCTAATAGCAGGGCTATTTTTAGCCTCCTTTTCGGCAACAGCTCAATCAGGAGCAAAAATTACCGGACAAGTAAAAGACAATACGGGTAATGCTATCAAGTCAGCTACCGTCCTCTTAAACAAAAGCAAAGATTCTTCCCTGGTTAAAACTGCTATTTCTGATGCAGCAGGCAATTTTGAAATAGATGGCGTCAAAGCTGGTAATTACTATGTAATCGTAACTGCAGTGGGCAACCAAAAAGCAATTTCAACCGCATTTAATTTAAATGATGGTGACAATTTTAGGGTACCGGGATTCCAACTATTACCCCATGAGAAAAATCTACAAGGCGTTACCGTTACGGGCACTTACAAAAAGCCCATGATTGAAGTAAAGGCAGATAAAACTGTATTGAATGTAGAAAGCAGTATCAATGCCACAGGCAGCAATGCTTTTGAATTATTACAAAAAGCTCCAGGCATCGTTACCGATAAAGATGATAACATTTCTTTAAAAGGCAAGAATGGTGTGAGGGTATATATTGATGGTCGTCCTACTCAAATGAGCAATGCCGATTTAGCGCTTTATTTAAAATCAATTAATTCGGTAGACATTGAATCGATTGAAATGATTGACAACCCTAGTGCCCGCTATGACGCCAGCGGCAATGCAGGTATTGTAAATATCAAATTGAAAAAAAATAAGAAATTCGGCACCAACGGTTCTATTTCAACTGGATTAAATGTAGGATTAAGTCCTAAAACGAATAGCGCTTTAAGTTTGAATTATAGAAATAAAAAAGCCAATTTCTTCAGCAACTATAGCAATGGCTATAACGACAATGTGAGTAATTTTTATTTATTCCGTAATCAGTTTGATAGCAGTTACGACCAGTCAAGCAGTATGAAGGGATTAGGATGGAACCACAATTTAAAAGCTGGTGCCGACTTTTTTATATCGAAAGATCAAACCATTGGATTTATTGCAACCTATAATATCAATGATAATGTAGGAAAAACAAGTAGCCGTACACCGATAACTGAAATTAGCTCTGGCAAAGTGGGGAATATTTTATACGCAAACAATACCTTACCTAATACCAGCAAAAACCTAAACCTCAATTTCAATTATCGTTTGGCTGATAGCTCAGGACATGAATTTAACATGGATATTGACTATGGTGCTTATAATAAAAGAACCAGCAGTTACCAACCCAACTATTATTATTCGCCTTATCCAGAAACCCTGCAATACACGAAAGAATACCGCAATAATACCCCAACAGATATTCATATTTACACTGGTAAATTCGATTATGAAACTCCTTTCAAAAAAGGCAAATTGGCGGTGGGCGCTAAATTTAGCAGCGTAAAAACAGACAACGTATTTGATTTTTACAATATCATCAGTGGCATGGATTTCTTAGACTATAACCTAAGCAATCGTTTTTCGTATAAAGAAAACATCAATGCTGGATATGTAAATTACAACAGACCTTTAAATCCCAAATGGAGTGTACAAGCAGGCGTACGTTTAGAAAACACCATCAGCGACGGACAATTAACCCGAGCAGATGGTCAACCACAAACAGATGATCGTGTACAACGCAATTACACTAATTTATTTCCCAGTGCAGCTATTAGTTTCAACCAGAGTGCAAAGCATATCTTCAACCTAACCTATAGTCGCCGAATTGATCGTCCCAATTATCAGGAATTAAATCCTTTTGAGAATAAATTGGATGAATTGACATATCAAAAAGGGAATGCCTTTTTAAAACCACAGTACACCAATACCGTTGCCTTCTCACATACTTTCAAATACCGTTTTACTACGGCTATCAGCTATAGCCATATCAATGATTTCAAAGCACAGGTTATAGATACTGCAGGCAAAAGCAAAAGCTTTATTACACAAAAAAATCTGGCCACACAGGACATCGTAAACATCAATTTTTCATTGCCATTCCAGATAAATAAATGGTGGAGTTTGTATGCCAATATCAATGCTTATAATAGTCATTACAAAGCAGATTTTGGTGCGGGCAAAACGGTAGACATCAGCATACAGTCAGCCAATATATACATGGCCAATAGCTTTACGATAGGTGGTGGCTATACTGGAGAAGTATCTGGCTTCTTTACTGCACCTTCAGTTTGGGCAGGTACATTCAGGAGTAAAGCACTGGGCACAATGGATTTGGGAATACAAAAAACACTTTTCAATGGCAAGGCTAATTTCAAAGTTAGTTATACCGATTTATTGAAGACACTGCATTGGAAAGGAACCAGTGATTTTGGTGCATCCCATATTGTAGTAAGTGGTAATTGGGAGAGCCAGCAATTGCGTATGAATTTCACTTGGAGGTTTGGCAACAACCAAGTAAAAGCAAGTCGCCAACGTACAACAGCCAGTGAAGAAGAGAATAAACGTACACAAGGTAGCGGTGGCATTGGTGCAGGCGGCAATTAAAAGACCAATTGGTAGTTTTTGAATAAGCAACTGCTGCGGTAATACGCAGCAGTTTTTTTATATTTTAGTGAAACAAAATTTGTATTGCCCTAGATGCCACATTGAAGTTTTATTGGTTGCTGGCAATAAAAACTAATCATTACTCAACCCTAGAACCACCACTTCTTTTTCTTTTTTTGATGGCTATAGATTTTTTTGGCCTTTACGACCAATTGGACAAATTCATTCTGCAAAAAATTGCTAGGGTCGGCTGTTAATATGGCTGCCGCTTCTATCTGATCCCAATCAACTTCTTTGATATAAGCAGAGCTCTTTAATTTTTGTGCAAATAATGCCAGCGTAGACGCAAAACGATAGTCCCGATTAATGCTATCCTGTGGCAAATAATTAAACAGGCAACTATAAACCTTACTAAGGTGAGAGGTGTCTTCACATTTACTAAAGCGCATAATAATATTTGCAATAGTATCCTTTGGCTCAATTAAATTTAACCGGTATTTTTCTGTAGGTTGAATTTCGAAAATCGCCAGTACACTGCTGCCGCTTCCTATTTCGCCACCTTCTAAATCAATGGCGCTATCTGAAACTGCATCTTTCTTGTTATCAAACCCAATCAACCGATATTCTTTTACAATTGCTGGATTAAAATCTATATTCATTGATACATCATCTGCCACAGCATAAAAAGTTTGAGTAAGTTCTTTAACTAAAGTCTTCTCGGCTTCTTCAATATTATCTAAATAGGCAAAATTTCCATTTCCTTTCTTTGCCAAAGTCTCCAGTTTACTGTCTTTGAAATTCCCCATGCCGACTCCTAAGCAGGTAAGGTAAACTCCCGATTGACGCTGCCTTGTAATCAAATCTTCTAATTCCTTCTCCGTGAATTTCCCTACATTAAAATCGCCATCCGTTGCCATTATCACCCGGTTATTACCATTCTTATTAAATGTTTTAGAGGCTAGTGTGTAGGCTGCCATTATCCCCGACTCCCCAGGAGTATCGCCGCCAGCTTCCATCTCCTCAATGGATTGCAATATCTTTTCTTTATTACCTCCACCAGTTGGTTGCAACCAAATATCTACACTGCCGCCATACGTAACTATGGAAATGGTATCAATGGGTCGAAGATTTTTTACCAATAATTGAAAAGCAGCTTTTAATAATGGCAGGCGATTCGGCATATCCATACTACCCGAATTGTCTATGAGAAAAACAAAATTACTAGGTGGCACCATGTCCAATGCTAGCTTCCTTGCACTGATATTGATATAAAGCAGGTTGTTTTTAATATTCCAAGGACAGGATGATAATTGTGATTCCATATGAAAAGTTTCCCCTTCTGCTGGAGCTCGATAATGTAAATTGAAATAATTCAACAACTCTTCAGTACGCACGGCATCAGGGGGCACGTTACTACTGGTATTAAGAAACCGACGGATATTACTATAGGATGCCTTATTGACATTTAAGGAAAAACTGGTATTAGGAAAACGGTCCGCATTTACTGCTTCATTTTCTACCAACTGAAAATAAGTTTCATTGCCAGTAAACCAATTGAAGCGTGTTGTTTGTTTTAAATCACGGGTAACCGAAATTAATTTAGTCCTATTATGATTGCTATTACCTGGTAAAACTTTTAAAACAATATTCTGCCAAATATCTGTTTTCACTTTTACTACCTTCAACTCATACCCTTCTATAAAAAAGGAAAGGGAATCGTATAAACGCGTAGTAGTAACTCCAAAGCCACCATTTTGGCCTGAATAAAATAGAAATTTATCAGTGAGGGAGTAAATTTTTACGTTTTGTAGTGGCTGATCCTTCTCGTCTTTCACTTCCCCGCGCAAATAATATTGAGCAGTCGATGAAAGCGACATTAATAGTATACTAATATGTATAACAAGCTTGTACAATGAAAGAGTATTAACCTAAAATAGGAAATTTCTTCAACAAAGAGCAGCTTTTTCTTCCTACCGCTGCCCATCCTTACTCTACCAGCCTATAAATCTCCTTGAGATTACGCCCCAACCCATCATAATCTAACCCATATCCCAACAAAAATTTATTGGGCACATTGAATCCAATGTAATCAATAGTTAAGGGATATTTCAATGCTTCAGGCTTGTGCAATAATGCAGCAATTTTTAAACTTGCAGGCTGTTGATTCCGCAATTGCGGAAGGAATTCATGCAAGGTTTTTCCCGTATCAACAATATCTTCTATGATTACCACATGACGGTCTTGCAAGGGTTCATCAAGCCCAATAGAAGTAATTACATTGCCTGTTGACTTCGTGCCTTTGTAGGAAGCCAACTTAATAAAGCATATTTCCGCTTCAATAGTTAGCTCCTTAAACAAGTCGGAAGCAAACATAAATGAGCCATTAAGTATCGCAATAAAGAGTGGTTTTTTTCCGGTATATTCTTGATTGATTGCTGCAGCCAAACTGGCTATTTGATTTTTAATTTCTTCTGCCCCGATATAAGGCGTGAAATCTTTATCATGTACGTGTATGGTCATACTATAAATTTCTTTATTTTATTATTCGGATACTTTTAATCTTTGTCCAATTGATATTTGATCAGAATCCAGTTTATTCCATTTTTTTAAATCTGCTACTGTTACCTGGTATTTCTTAGCAATACTATACAAACCTTCTTTGGGTGCAACCACATGAAATTTGGATTCAACTGATTTTACTTGAAGCGGCTTCAATATTAAAACCTTTCCCACCGATGGTTGAGCAGTGATGGTTAGTTTATTATATTCGAGCAAATAAGCTAATAGCATACCGTTTTTCTGAGCAATATCAGGCAAGTTATCTCCTGATTGAACAGTGTAATTATCACGCTCTCCAGTTTTTGATTTTTTCTCTAAAAATATCAATTGGTCTTTGCTTAAAATTCCATCAGCTGTCAATTCGTTAAATGCTAGCAATTTACTCAGGTCGATATGATAATTAGCAGCTAAAGCCAACAGTGATTGCCCTTTTTTAGCCTGCACTACTTTACTGCCATTTATTTTAAATACTCCCTTCTCATTGTTTGTTTTAATTTCTACTATTTTTTCGAAAGTGCTGTCTTCTTTAGCCACTGGCACTTCTTTATCATCTTGAAACTGTGAAGCATCAAACTGAGGTAATTCATCCATGCCGGCCAAGCTGTATTGTTGCAAATTAAATTGCTCAATATGCTTAATTAAAATGGCAGGATATTTAGGGTTGGTAGCATAGCCTGCTTTTTTTAATCCATAGGCCCAACCTTTGTAATCATCGGCTTTTAATATAAAAAGGGATGCATATCGTTGATTGCCTCTTAAAAAATTACTGTGATCGCGATAACTATCTTCCGCAGAATTGTATTGTCGAAAGCACTCTCCTTTAGCATCATCATCATGACTAACCCCAGCACCCGTCCAATTACTTTTGCACTTAATGCCAAAATGATTATTGGATTTTTTCACCAGTTCACTATTTCCACTTTCTGTTTCTAATATTCCTTGAGCCAAGGTAATGGCGGCTGGCACGCCCATTCTTTTCATTTCCCGAATGGCCAAATCCTTGTATAAATTAATGTACTCTTCTGAACTAATGGTTTGGGCCATCAGTGATTGCAGCATAAAAAAGGTTACAACAAAAATCTTTAGCTTCTTCATTCCCTCATAATTTTTTAATAAATAACAATCCATCTCTTACAGTAAGCATTACCTGCGATGAGCGTGAATCTGCCGACACATGTTCATTGAATGCATGTATGGCTTTGGCGCTCTTTCCACTAATATTCGATTCTAATACTTGCCCATGAAACAATACATTATCAGCAATGATTAAACCACCTTGTTTCAATCGCGGCAAAGTTAATTCGTAATAATCAATATATCCAGTTTTGTCGGCATCAATAAATACCAGGTCCCATTCAAAATCCAATTCAGGAATAATGCTACGCGCATCTCCAACATGCATTTTAATTTTATTCTGCAAACCAGCTTTCTCAAAATAAAATTGTGCCTTACGGGCATCTTCCGATCTAATTTCAATGGTATGCAATTGCCCTTCCTCCTGCAATCCCTTTGCTAAGCACAGTGCGCTGAATCCAGTAAAAGTGCCTATTTCTAAAATGTATTTCGGCTGTACCAACTGACTAATCATTTGCAATAATTGACCTTGCAAACTTCCACTCAACATATGTGCTTGTGGATGCTGTGCCCTTGTGTCAGTTTCCAGCTCCTGCAATATCTCGTCAAGGGGCGAACTAAATTGTTGCGCATAATCTTCAGCGATATGGTTGATCCATTCCATTAGAAATTGGGCGCGAGTGGTTTTGTTTTATAATAATCTTGGATGAAATGCACAACTTCATCAGCGGTATCAAAAATACGAATCAAGTTTAGGTCCTCTGCATTAATATTGCCTTCCTGATCACACATGGTCTTTTTCATCCAATCAATCATGCCTCCCCAATAATCTCTACCCACCAATATCATCGGCGATTGCTTGAATTTACCTGTCTGTACCAAAGTTGCCACTTCAAAAAATTCATCCATAGTACCCCATCCACCGGGCATCATAATAAATGCCTGGCTGTATTTTACGAACATTACTTTACGCACAAAAAAGAAATCGAAATTCAATGACTTATCTCTATCAATAAATGAATTGGGTCTTTGTTCAAAAGGTAATTCAATGTTTAACCCCACTGACTTACCCCCTGCTAATGTTGCGCCCCTATTGGCTGCTTCCATAATTCCAGGACCACCGCCACTGATGATACCGAATCCTTCTTCTGCCAATCGTTTAGCTATTTCCACCGCTAATTCATAATAATGATTACCTGGTTTAGTGCGGGCACTTCCAAACATCGATATGCAGGGACCAATACGACTGAGTGACTCAAAACCATCGACAAACTCGGCCATGATTTTAAAAATTTGCCAACTACTATGCGCCTGACTTTCTTTCCAGTTTCTTTGCTTACTTACTTTAATTGATTCGTTCATTATTCAATTTTATTAATAATACAATGCCATCCAACCAAATATCAATTGGCAGGATGGCACTTACTTATTGTAAAATTACAGAGAAATTTCGGCTTTGGGGTCGGCTTTTTTAGAAATTAACAATAATCCAAGAAAGGTAATAATACCGTTAATAAGC
>CAIOIZ010000147.1 GCA_903858475.1 uncultured Bacteroidota bacterium | reverse complement strand
ATATTGTGCTGGCTAGCTTGTTGAATATCCCTTTTACTGGAGTTGGCAAGGCTTCTCTTCAGGATGTACAAACGGTGCTAAATAAATCACCAAAAGGAATTCCAATACCGGCATTACAACCCATCCGCAGTCATCCATCCATCTCATTGGAAGAAGAGGGATTAACGGGAGACTGGAGCATGTACAATAAGCAATTGGGCGTAAGCCATCAAGTAGCCTATCCTATTGCATTAAATAACACGGTGCAGTATTTCGAAAATGTAGAAAAAAATCCGCGGCTTTCCTTCGAGGCATATCCTTTCCTATTTTGCAGAAATAACTTCGATACCAATACCCCTGACACTATTCTAATACAAAATAGCCAACCAATTATCAATAATTTTTCGGTAAACAGCATTTCATTTAACATCAATGCTACAGATTCTGCTCAAGTGATTTATCTCGAAAGCCATTATCCACATTGGTATTATAATAATGGCATGGAGAAAAGAAAAATTGAAAAGGGAGCGGATGCTTTTATACATATTCCTATTCATGCTGGTGAACAGCAAATTAAATTAACTTTTGAACCGCATCTGATCAAATGGATGATGTTATTAAGTGTAGTTAGTTTTATATTGGCTTGTGCCTTCTTGCTTCTATTTAAACAATCTTCCCCTTCATCGCAAAAGCCACTGCAATATCCATAACACGTTCTGCATAGGGACGTGATACTTCGTTCAGTGATTCGATTTTTTGATGGATCAAATTTTTATCGTCCATGGTCAATGCCATTTGCAAGGCTTGCATGGCTGCAGCTGTGGATTTTATTTCTTCTGCACTTAGGTAAGAATTATTTTTTTGAATAAACCTTTCTGTTGTCTGCAATAGCTGCTCCCCTTCTGTTCTTGCTTCCACTAATGCTCTGATGGCAATATCATCTTTGGCATGGGTAATGGATTCCATGAGCATGGTTTCTACTTCGGTATCTGTTAACCCATATTGAGGTTTCACTTCAATGGTTTGTTCAACTCCGCTTCTGAGTTCCTTTGCTTTTACCAAAAGGATGCCGTCGGCATTAATGAAAAAACTCAGTTCTACTTTAGGCAAACCAGCAGGCATACCTGGGATATTGGTTAAATTGAATTCAGCTAATTTGCGATTGTCTTTTATTAAATCTCTTTCGCCTTGGTAAACGGCAATACGCATACCAGATTGACCATCAATTTGAGTGGTATATTGCCTTCCAGCCTTGGTTGGAATTTTAGAATTTCTTGGAATCAGCACATCCATCAAACCTCCTGCAGTTTCAATGCCCAGACTCAATGGTGTTATATCAAGTAATAAAAAATCTTTGTTATTCCCTGCTAATATATCTGCTTGAATGGCTGCACCGAGGGCCACCACTTCATCAGGATTGACGGAATCATTGACGGCCCTTCCAAAAAAAGCACTAACGGCTTCTTTGATTAAGGGTATTCTTGTGCTACCTCCAACCATCACAATCGTATCAATAGCTGTTACTGACTTACCGGCATCCTTCAGTGCCATTTTACAAGATGTTAAAGTGCAGTCTACCAATGGTTGAATCAAAGTATTAAATTCCGCTTTATGCAAAGCCAACACCTCTCCATTTAAATCTGAACTATAACTATCGTTAAAGGATAAATGCTTTTTGGCTTCCTCTGCTTTTAACCTGAGTGATTGCATAAGCGTTTTATTTGCTTTCAAATCATCCCTGGTCAATCCATTTTGAGTAGCCCAATATTCAAGAATGGCTTGGTCAATATCATCTCCACCCAAATAAGTATCGCCATTAGTGCTCAATACTTCCACAATACCATTGCTGATATGTAGAATGGAGATATCAAAAGTACCGCCTCCTAAATCGTACACTGCAATGGTTTTGGATTCGTCTTTACTAAGTCCTAAGCCATAGGCTAAGCTAGCGGCTGTTGGTTCATTAACAATGCGCAATACATCTAATCCAGCCAGCTTACCTGCATCTCTTGTAGCCTGACGCTGAGCATCATTAAAATAAGCAGGCACGGTAATCACCGCTTTATTGACAGGTGTTTTCAAAATATGCTCAGCCCTTTGTTTCAATTCTTTTAAAATAAAAGAGGACAGTTCAATGGGAGAATAAAATTTATCAGCCACTTGTACTTTTACAAGGCTTTCGGTATTGTCATCAATGATTTTGTAACTGAAAAAATCGGCGTTCTTTTTAATATCATCATAGGCCTTGCCCATGAGTCTTTTAGCAGAAAAAATGGTCTGTGCAGGTTGAGTAATTAAATAATGCTTTGCCAATTCGCCAACAGCAACTGCCCCCCTTTCATCGAAATGAATAATAGAGGGCACCAATGAACTGGTTGCCACCGATTCGTCGGAACCAGCTGGCTCCTTCAAGGCAATGGGTTGTTTTGTTTCAGGATGAATGATTGCTACCAAACTATTGGTAGTCCCAAGATCAATACCAACAATGATTTCGGGTTGTTGTAAACTTCCGGTTGCTATATTAATTGCAATTTTTGCCATACAAATACTTGTGCTACAGGTAAAACAGAATTTCTACCAACTTGTTCAAAATTGGCACAAATCTAATACATGAAAAGCAAATGGGGGTTTTAAACAATAATCACGCTAAATTATAAGAGCCAATGCCTTATATGCTACATTTCACAAGAATTATTACTAATAGATTTTTAAGATTAAGCCAATGGCAACAAATAGGAGGATTGCTATTGCAGTATAGAATTGCTTCAGTTAAGAGGCAGTTTCTTATTATCTTTAAACTCTACATTTATTACTAAACTTTAATAACTGCGAGGATATGGAATGGCCACAATGGATATCATCTACTAAAATCTTGGTATTAGTCGTTTCCTTTTCTATTATTATTGGCAGTAGCTATAATACCTACCTATCATGTGATCGGTTTTACAATGCAGATTCT
>CAIOIZ010000146.1 GCA_903858475.1 uncultured Bacteroidota bacterium | reverse complement strand
GATTTTTAATTAATAAACCAGGCTATGCAACTTTTCTAACAGATTGGTTGTCTATTTTTTTTTAATTTATTTTAATTTTAACAGTTTTACAAGATTTTACCTATTTTTACGAAATAATCATTCATTAAAACTAAAGCTATGCTTAAAAAGTTACTCTACCTTTTTATTGGGTTACTATTCTCGGCCAGTATTACACAGGCTCAAATTTCAAGTTACTTATTTAGTGCATCGACTGGTGGTGCTGCTGCTTTTCAACAAGTTTCTGCCGCTACCTTGACCATTGTACCAAACTGTGGATATACTGCTCAACAAGGCGATGAGGGTTATGCCAACAATGTGCCCATTGGGTTTACTTTTAAATACCTTGGTACCAACTACACTACCTTGAATGTAGCTACCAATGGTTTTTTAACTTTTGGTGCTTCTGGTTTTGCATCTGGTGCTAATTGTACTTATGATAATACAACGGGTCTTTCATTAACACCCGCTGCAACTGTTTCTGCAAATAGACCAATTTTGGCTCCATTATGGGACGATTTGGATGCTAGTGGTGGTATTCAAGTAATCACTACTGGTATTGCTCCTTTAAGAGTATTTACAGTACAGTGGTTAAATGCTAAATGGGATTGGAGCGGATCTTCTGCCCTTTCATTTCAAGTGAAATTATATGAAACTTCTAATATTATAGAATTTGTATATCGTCAAGAAGCAGGTGCCGTTTCAAATACTAGCGGTGGTGCTTCTATCGGTATTTGTGCTACTGCAACAGGGGCTAATAATTTTCAATCATTAGGTTCTACAGGAACAGCTCCTGTGGTTAGCTTAGCAACTGAAACTCAAAATCTCTCAACAAAACCAGCCACTGGTCAAATTTATCGTTGGGACCCTGTTTATTGTACTGCAGGTTCTACCAGTACATCATTTGAGAAAATCTCTAATGTTAGTTTAAATACCATCAATAACGCTTCTACTTCTACCGCTCAGTATGAGAATTTTACTACTGTAAGTACTAGTCTACAGCCTAGTTCTTCTTATCCAATAACTGTATCAATTGGTGGTGGTTTTTCTTCAGATCAAGTAATTGTTTTTATTGACTATAACCAAAATGGTGTTTTCACTGATGCTGGTGAAACTGTTTATACTTCAGCTCAGGGCGTTGGTCCACACACTGGAAACTTTACTGTTCCAGCTGCTGCTACATTAGGACTCACACGTATGCGTGTTCGTATGCATGATGCATCACTAACTCCAAATGCAACCTCTTGTGGTACTTCTTCCTTTGGTCAGGTAGAAGATTACACTATCAATATTCAAACTTGTGCTGCTTCTACAGGTACAATTGCACCTGCTACACAAACAGTTTGTACTGGTGCTGCTAGTATTACTGCTACTGCTGCTGGAACTGGTATTACTTACCAATGGCAAGTAAGTACTAATGGTGGTTCAACTTGGGCAGATTTAACAAACGCTGCTCCTTATTCAGGTGTAACCACTTCAGTATTGGCAATCAGTGCTGTTACTGGTGCTATGAATAATAATCAATATAGAGTAACCTTGGGTGGTACATGTACTCCTGCTGGTACTGTAACTAATACAAGTATTTTAAAAACGTTGGCTGTTGCTCCAACGATTGCTCCTGCAGCTCCAACAGTTTGTTTGGGTACAACTCAAAATTGGGTAGTAACTGCTCCTGCAACTTTTGGAACACCAGTAGTAGCAACATTTACTCAAACCAATACACCTCCATTAGGTTGTACTAGCCCTTGTGTATCTAATTCTCCAATTACAGTTAGCGGTATTCCTGCTGGCGTAACAATTTCTCAGATTAGGGTTACAATGAATATGACTCATACTTGGATCTCTGATATGATTGTCAATTTAAAAGCACCAAATGGTAGCGTGTTAAATTTGTTTAATCAAGATGGTGGTTCTGGTGATAATTTTGTGAATACAATTGTAAGTTCTGCTGGTGGTACTGCATTTACTGCAGGAGCGCCACCTTATACTGGTACATTTGCTCCTAAAGCTGCATCAGGTGTAGGGCCAGCGGGTAGTGTATCTAACGTGACTACTTTCAGCGGCCTCTATAGTGTACCAAATGGTGCATGGACTTTAGTGTTGCAAGATTTATGGTCTGGTGATGATCCATTCTTGAACAACTGGACAGTTGAAATTACTTATGTTCCAACAGTTCCTCAACCAGTTATTTTCACTCCTAATACCAATTTATATACAGATGCAGCTGCAACTGTAGCTTACACTGGTACTGCAGTTTCTAGCGTTTATTATAAACCAACTGCTGCAGGAAACTTTAGCTATTCAGCTTCTTATACTGCTGCACCATGTGTGTCTGAAGTAAAAGCAATACCTGTAGTTGTTAATACTCCTGTATCTATTACTACACAGCCTGCAAATGCTGCTGCTTGTACTGTTCAAGGAACAGCTACATTTACTACAGTTGCTGCTGGTACTGGACCTTTGGTTTACCAATGGCAGGTTGATAATGGTACTGGTTTTGCAAACGTAGCAAATGGCGGAGGATATGCTGGTGCAACAACAGCTACTTTAACATTAACCAATATTCCTCAGTCATGGAATGGTTATAAATATCGTTGTAACGTAACTGGTATTGCTCCTTGTGGTGCGCTTGCTACCAATGGTGCCGCTACACTTACAGTGAATCCATTGCCAACGATTACTTTGTCAGCTTCTCCTTATAAGAAATTGTTCCCAGGTTTAGTAACCAATGTTTCTGCAAGTTCTACACCTGCAGCTGCTACTCATGCTTGGTTCTACAATGGCGGTTTAATTTCAGGTGTTACTGGAAATACCGTTTCTGGTATCGATGTGGATAGAATGGGTGATTATTCTGTAAGAGTAACAGATATCAATGGTTGTGTAAGTACTTCAGGTACTATCTCAATTCTTGATTCTACTTCAGGTAAAGTATTTATCTATCCTAGCCCGAACAATGGTCAGTTCCAAGTTAGATACTATAGTGTAGTAGGTAACGAAGTTCCTCGCGCACTTACAGTATTTGATGGTAAAGGATCTAGAGTATTTACTCAAGTTTACAGTGTTAATAAGCCTTATGCCAAAATGGATGTTAACTTGAAAAATATCGGAGCCGGTATCTACTGGGTTGAATTGGCTGACAGAAACGGAAAACGTTTGGCTACTGGAAGAGTAGTAGTTTTAAGATAATTACAGATTAAGTTCAATCATATTTAAATCCCCTGGTTATTCCGGGGGATTTTTTTATGGCTTAAACTTTAGAGATTTTTCAAGGTCTATCCAGTAATAAAAATTCGCATAATGAAAAAAATATTGACAGGCTTTTCACTTTTACTAATTGCAGCAATACTATTGCATGCTTGTGCACCTTCAGTGGTTACAGTAAAGCCTTCACCTGGTGTTATCATTCGACCACCTGCTCCCTCTAACGCACATGTTTGGGCAGGAGGAAATTATGTATGGCGTGGTGGTAGGTATGTATGGGTAGATGGTTACTGGGCTAAACCAAGAGGAGGGAGGCATTGGGTGGAAGGCCATTGGCAAATGAAAAGAGGAGGCTATGTATGGGTGCCCGGTCGTTGGAGATAATTGTACTTACCTGCTTACCCTAATAAATCCCTGATTATCCTTTCCCATTGGGAGAGGATTTTTTTTGTTAGGCATTTAACGCAAAAAATAATTTGAATAGGACTGTGCTGCTTAATTATTTTATTCAACAGTCATCACGATTTTTATTCGAAAATGAATTTGAATTTACACTGCATAACAACAGGGGAACTTAATTGAAACCAAAATGGCTGATTTGAAATGGTAACCTAGAGGGGATTTTAAATTTTAATAAATAGGCATATCCGTTTAATAGCATTCAATTCAATAGAGGTTATTTGTAACTGAATTGCATTCTGATTTGGGGTTTAAATTTTACTGTTATTAAAAGGGCATTCATAAGCGTTGTTAGAACCAAACTATTTTGGGATGGAAAAGCCCTTTTTAAAAAATATTTAAGCAGGTATTCATTGAATGGTTCTACTATTTTTATTGCACTAACCTTCGGAAGATGCAAACCTTTAACCTGCAGCAGCTAGTAATAATCGATATAGAAACAGTACCATGTCAACCTACTTATGATTTTTTAGAGGAAGGATGGCAATCTCTATGGGATGATAAAATAAAAAAAATAATTCCTGAGGGTATGGGCCCCGCAATTTTTTACGATCAAAGAGCTGGTGTCATGGCTGAATTCTCTAAAATCATTTGCATTAGCTTGGGCTATTTTACATTGAAGCCCATATTGACCTTTACTATAAAATCATTTTATGGGGATGATGAAAAGAATATATTAATGGCATTTATTGGTTTTCTAAATGAACATGATGAAATAATAAAAGGCTGGGGATTTGCAGGACATAATATCAAAGAATTTGATGTTCCTTTTATATGCAGACGATTATTGATAAATGGACTGCTTATTCCAGCATACCTCGATTTTCAAAATCGCAAACCCTGGGAAACCAATTTGCTGGATACATTTCAATATTGGCGTTTTGGGGATTATAAAAATTATACTTCATTAAATCTATTGGCGAAATGTCTATCTATTCCTTCCCCCAAAGAAGATATGGATGGGAGCATGGTGGCAGCTGTTTATTATCAAGAGCGGAATCTTCCGCGTATTGTATCTTATTGCCAACAGGACATTCTAACAGTAGCTAATATTGTTTTGCGTTTTATGCATAAAGATATACTTACAGCAGCACAGATAAAATACATACAATAAGAAAGCCCTGTGTTAGACTGCCCCCAAAAAGTTAGACACTTAATGGGGGCATTTTTATGAACAAAAGAATCAAGTACGATTACAGATTTAGGCTTCAATGCGTTGAAGCGG
>CAIOIZ010000145.1 GCA_903858475.1 uncultured Bacteroidota bacterium | reverse complement strand
TCCACTATCAATTCCATAAAATACTTGCGAGTTTATATTGCTTACTTCCCTTTTAAAATTACCAGCATTATCTCTACAGGAATAAATTAAAAGGGATAGTGATATTAAAAATGCTAGTATTTTAAACTTATGCATGATTTTATTAATTATTATTTTTTGATTTGGTTTTCATTAAATCTGCCGCCCCTTTGACGGCTCCTCTAGAATTATGCCTTGTCTTTCGACCCCCTATTGGGGCTGTGCCACTTCCATTTCCATCCCAAGGGCCAACTGTTTTTGGTTCAAAAATGGGAAATAAAACTCCTTTTCCTTTATAATCATTTGCTTGCTCTTGTGTTGCCAAGCCCTCCATAATTGTGATACCCTTTGTATGTCCCCCATCTATTTACCAATTTACCCGTTGGTATTTATAAAATAAAAATGAGGGATGCCACTGGCTGCAGCGATAGCATGAACGTAACACTTGGTCTTACCAATACACCACTATTGGTAAATGCAACTATTGGTGCGGCCAACTGCAATGGAATAGGAGGTACATTAAATCTTACTGCCGTCAATGGGCAATCGCCATTCCTGTTTTCAATAGATGGAATCAATTATTCAAGCACTACTGCTTATACTGTAAATGGTGGAGCACAAATGATTTATGCCAGCGATGCCAATGGTTGTATTGATTCCAAACAGGTAACAGTTCCCAACGATCCGCCAATCAATTTTACAACAGCTATAAGTCCAGCAGGCTGTAGTGGCAATGCAGATGGAACCATTACGGTAACTGCCAGTGGTGGCAATAACCAGTATCTGTATTCGCTGGATGGAATTAATTTTCAAACAAACAATCTGTTGCAATCTACTATCGGCAGTAAAACCGTAACGGTAAAAGATGTACGGGGCTGTATGGCTACTCAAATTGTAAATGTGCCACTCAACAATACTGTAACTGTAAATGCAGGTAATGCCATTAGCATCTGCGAAGGAAACAGCGATACCCTTAGGGCAGTATCCAATGCCAATAGCTTTGCCTGGACACCAACTGCTCATTTAAGCAGTGCCACTGTATTAAGACCATTGGCCTCACCAGTACTTACCACTACTTATACACTTACTGCTACTAATGGTATTTGTAACAGTACAGCTACTGTAGTTGTAACAGTATTGCCAGCACCAATACCCAATGCCGGACCTGATAGTATTATTTGCTTTGGAAAAAACATTCAATTAGCTGGAACTGGCGGGACTTCTTTTTTATGGACACCGGTAACATTATTGGATAATAATACCATTCAAAATCCCACAGTATTGCAAGCTCCAACAGGAAGTATTACCTATAATTTATCTGTTAAAGATATCAACGGCTGTAACTCATTAATAACTGACGCTGTTAAAGTAACCATCCTGCCAGCAGCAAAACTTTTTGTGGGCAATGATACTTCAGTTGCAATTAACCAACCATTGCAATTGCTTGCAAAGGATATCAACAATACAGGCTTTGTAAATTATGTATGGTCGCCTTCAACAGGTTTAAATAGTCCCACTATTCAAAACCCCATTGCAATATTAAGTGCTCCCGAAATTATGTACAATGTTACTGCCAGTACGGCTAATGGTTGTGTTGGTTTGGATAATATTAAAATAAAAACATTTAAGGGCCCCGACATTTATGTACCCAATGCATTTAGTCCTAACAACGATAAACTAAACGACCTGCTAAAACCAATTTTAATTGGTATGAAAGCATTGCATTATTTTACCATTTACAACCGATACGGACAAGTACTTTTCACTACTTCTACTGAAAATGCAGGATGGGATGGAAGCTTTAAAGGAAAACTGCAAGCCATGGGTGGATATGTATGGATTGCCGAAGCTGTGGACTATAAAGGAAATATTATACAGCGCAAGGGGGTGACATTGCTGGTACAGTAAATGATATTAGAAGCGCCTTCGCCTTGGTTCGTGGCATACGAAATATATAACGGCATTATTCAAGAGGAACCAATGCAGCGGATAGTTTATCCAATACTTGCAATCACTTTTAATTCTATCGCAATAGGAGTGGGTAGGCTTTTTACTTCTACTGTTGTTCTGCAGGCTTGTACATCTTTGAAATAGCTTGCATAAATAGTATTGTAAATCGGGAAGTCGTCCTTCATATTGGTGAGATAAACCGTTACGTCTACTATCTTCTCCCAACTGCTGCCACTGGCTTCTAAAACGGCTTTTACATTGGCAAAAACTTGCTGGCATTCTGCAGCAATATCATATTTTATCTTATTGCCGTTAGCATCTAATTCCAAACCGGGAATACTATTGTCCTCCGCCCTTCGGCTGCCAATGCCCGACAAGAATAATAAATTGCCCACCCTTCGGGCATGGGGGTAACTGCCAAGCGGAGACGCAGCATTTGGGGTATTTATAATTTGATCAGCCATAGTTAAAGTTTAAAATTGTACACAGATGTTTTTAGGCTCGGTAAAAAAGCGCATCGCCTCCCAGCCACCTTCTCTTCCCACACCACTGTTCTTCATACCGCCAAAGGCTGTACGCAAATCTCTTTTCAGCCAGCAATTAATCCATACAATGCCGGCTTGTATTTGTCCGGCCATACGATGCGCCCTGCTGATGTCCTGCGTCCAAATACTGGCCGCAAGTCCATAACTGGTACCATTCGCAATGGCAAGGGCCTCTGCCTCTGTATCAAAAGCCTGAAGGGTTACCACCGGTCCAAAAATTTCTTCTGTATTGGTCTTGCATTGTTGCGGCAATCCTTCAATGATGGTAGGGGCAATATAATAACCACCCTTACAACGGCCTTCTACACTAACAGCTTCTCCACCACAAAGTACATTGCCTCCTTCTTCCTTGGCCAATGCAATGCAACGCATCACTTTATCAAAATGTAATTTACTTACCACCGCTCCCTGCTGGGTGCTAGGCAATAAAGGATCACCCTGTACCAATGCCTTTGTTTTTTCAATAAAGGCCGCTTTAAATGCATCGTATATTTTTCTTTCCACCAATATCCTGCTGCCACATAAACAAATCTGACCCTGATTGGTAAAAGAAGAACGAATGGTTTCCTTCAACATTTTTTCCCAATCGCAATCGGCAAAAATGATATTCGGATTTTTACCACCCAATTCTAATGAAAGTTTTTTAAACATGGGTGCAGCAATAGACGCAATTCTTTCTCCTGCCAAGGTGCTGCCGGTAAATGAAATGGCCTTGATCTCCGGATGTTTTACAATGGCTTCTCCGCAATCGCTGCCATTGCCATGTACAATATTCAATACTCCATCGGGCAGTCCTGCTTCCTTGCAAATTTTACCAAGCAAAAATGCAGTGATGGGTGTTACTTCACTGGGCTTGGCTATTACACAATTGCCAGCGGCCAATGCTGGTGCAATCTTCCAGGTGAAAAGATAGAGCGGCAGGTTCCAGGGCGAAATACAACCAACAATGCCGATGGGTTGACGCAATGTATAATTGATGGCCTTGTCCTGCATCGCATGACTCTCGGAAGCAAAATGCATGATAGCTGTGGCAAAAAATCGAAAGTTCTCCGCAGCCCTGGGAATATCCACTTCCTTGCTCAGCCAAAGCGGTTTGCCATTGTCATTGCTCTCCGCTATTGCAAGTTCTTCCAGATGATCTTCAATTAGCGCAGCAATTTTATTCAATACTAAAAATCTTTTTTCATTGCTGGTATTACTCCATTCAGGAAAGGCTTGCTGCGCCGCTTTTACTGCCAAGTCAATATCTTTTTTATGGCTATTGGGTGTTTGGCCTACAATGCTGCCAGTAGCGGGATTGTAATTGTCGAGGAACTCCCCACTGAGGGGCCCGATAAAATTTCCGCCGATAAAATTTTCTAAATGATATGGTATGGCAAGATTCATCATGCTTAAAGGTAAAATATTATTTTTTCTTGGCAGGCAAAATACTGCCCTGCAATTGGGTTAAAGCAAGCATACTGCTGAAAAAAATATTATCTTTCCTTTTCTAAAACAATTGCTATGGCCATCATTCCTCCTTTTAATTTAAAAAAATGGATCGACGATCACCGCGATTTATTGAAACCGCCCGTTGGCAACCAATGCATCTATGCGGCAGCTGAAAATTTTATTGTAATGGTGGTGGGTGGTCCCAATGCCCGTAAGGATTATCATTACAACGAATCGGAAGAACTCTATTATCAGGTGGAGGGCAATATAACCCTTAAAATAATTGATGAAGGAGTACCAAAAGATATTCCCATCAACGAAGGCGATATGTTTTTACTGCCTCCTAAAACGCCGCATTCTCCACAAAGAGGTGCCAATACGGTTGGACTGGTCATTGAAAAAATCAGAGAAACAGAAAAAGATGGTTTTCTTTGGTACTGCGAATCATGTGGTCATCAGTTATACGAAGAATACCAACTCATTACTGATATTGTAAAGCAATTGCCTCCCGTAATGGATGCATTTTATAAAGACGAACAAAAACGTACCTGCAGTAAATGCGGAACGGTGATGGCGCCGCCGGTGAGGAAGGGGTGAGGGAGAGGTTGAAGAAGAGTTGAGAAGAGTTTAGAAGGGTTTAGGAGGGTTGAGAAAGGTTTAGATTGGTTGAGAAAGGTTTAGATGGGTTTAGAAAGGTTTAGATTGGTTTAGAAAGGTTTAGATGGGTTGAGATTAAGGTTGAGGTTGAGGTTAAGGTTGAGGTTAAGGTTGAGATTAAGATTGAGATTAAGATGAAAATAGATATTCACACACATATTATGCCGGCGAAAATGCCGCACTGGGTTGAAAAATTTGGCTATGGTGATTTTATTCACCTGGAGCACCGCAATTGCAAGGCTTGCATGATGAAGGGGGATAAAGTTTTTAGAGAGGTAAGCGAAAATTGTTTTGAGCCGGCTGTTCGTTTGAAGGAAATGGATGCTACCGAAGTAAACATACAGGTGCTTTCTATTATTCCTGTATTATTCAATTATTGGGCAAAGCCATCTGATGGAGCAGAAACGGCGCGTTTTTTCAACGACCATATTGCTGATACGGTTGCAAAAAATCCTAGTCGCTTTATTGGCCTGGGTACCTTGCCCATGCAGGATATTGATTTGGCCATTAAAGAAATGGAACGACTGTCAACTGAATTGCATTTGTCCGGTATTGAAATAGGCAGCAATATCAATGGTGTTAATTTATCTGATAAAAAATTCTTTCCATTATATAAACGTGCTGAAGAACTGGGCATCGCTTTATTCATTCACCCTTGGGAAATGATGGGTGAAACACAGATGCAGGAATATTGGTTGCCTTGGTTGGTAGGAATGCCAGCCGAAACTGCCAGAGCAATTTGCGCAATGATATTTGGCGGGGTTATGGAAAAATTCCCCCGACTACGAATGGCTTTTGCACACGGAGGAGGCAGTTTTCCTTTCACCATCGGCCGCATCGAACATGGATTTAATGTGCGTCCCGATTTAGTTCAAATTGACAATACCATTTCTCCACGAGATTATATCGGCCGGTTTTGGGTAGATAGCCTGGTACATGATGCTGCCGCCATGCAATACTTAGTTTCAGTAATGGGGGAAGATAAAATTTGTCTTGGTAGCGATTACCCCTTTCCGTTAGGTGAGCATCATCCGGGTCAGCTGATTGAATCGATGGCAATGGGTGAAGGACTTACAAAAAAATTATTTTTCCAAAACGCTACAGACTGGCTGGGCATTAGCCTTTAAGTTTTCGATCCATCAACAATAACAATATTATCAGCGGAAAGCATAGCAGGATGAAGGCATCCCACCAATTCACCTGCTTCATTGTATAAGCCTCCAGCAAATGCTGTGCGTGTACATAGCATTGTACAATGGTAAGTATTCCAAAGAACCAATTAAACCATTTGGGTCTTTTTAAAAATCCAACAAAGCAGATAGCAGCGATGCCAATAAAAAGATAATGTTGCCAATCGGGTCCATGCTCAAAAATATTCAGTGCCGCCAATATTTGATAGAGCATCACCGCCAGTGATACACCTGATAAAAAAATAAAAAAATATTGCCGGAATTTATTCATGGTATAAATTGGGGTAATCAGAAATTAATCCATCTACACCCATGGCTTTTAATTTTTCAATGGTAGTTTTATCATTCACCGTCCAGGGAATAATCTTTATTCCTTTTTGGTGGCATTCAGTTATCAAGGCTTCATTTACCAAGGCATAGGCCGGACTATAAATAGTAGGAATAAAACCAAGCGCATCAATTTGTGCTTGAAAGGTTCTGCCATCATCGGCTTCAATGAGCATGGCTGTTGCCATGGCAGGATAATGTTGGTGCAGGTATTGCAATGTTCTGAAGTCGAATGACTGTATGGTGGTATAGGCTTCCATTTGATTCTCCTGAATAACCTTCATCAGTAATTCAACAAATTGTGCAGGAGCTGGATGATAGATTAGATCGGTGGCAGGAAGGGTTTTTGTTTCGATATTAAAATAAGGGGTGGGGTAATTTTTTGCGGCAGCATATTTTTTAACTGCCAGGAATAAGTCCGACAATAAAGGTTTAATGGCCTTTATTTTTTCTTGCTGCGGAAAACGGGGGTGGGGTTTTAGTCCTACATCGTATCGGATGATGGAATCGTAATCCATCTGATACATATTGTATTTTTTTTCCTCCTCCTCTTTAATATACTGCCCATTGGGCTGGGTGCTTATTTCGTGATTGAAAAAAGGCTCATGCGATAGAAAAGCTTGCAGGTCTTTGCTAAAACTAATATCCATTTCTAAAGTATGTACACCAAGGTCCATCGCTTTTAACATGGCAGGGATGGTATTTTCTGGCATCAGACCACGGCAACCTCGATGGCCCTGTGCATCAAAGGCAGCTTTATTTTCGGGTATGCCTGACTGTTGGGTAGGGGGTTGGCTATTTTGCATATGCCTGGTATTAGAGCAGGAAAAAATAAATAGACTAATAAAAAAAAGGATAAATGGCTTGATGGTATGGCCATTGTGCGCAGCATAAAAAATGCCGGTTTTGGAAGAACCGGCATATGTAGTGTAATGTATCATTTTATGTTGTCGCAAAAGTTTAATTACTTGCTTACAATTTCCTGTATTTCGGTGGGCGCTAAATTGGCATTTCGCATAGCGATGGCCCTTACGGCATTGCCTGCAAATGCTTCAAAGGCTTTTTTACTGATGCTATCCTCACTTTCCATTACAGGTACCCCTGCATCACCACCTTCGCGGATGCTTTGTACAATGGGAATTTGTCCGAGGAAACTAAGATCAAATTCTTCTGCCAGGTCTTTACCGCCGTCTTTTCCAAAAATATAATATTTGTTATCGGGCAATTCGGCCGGGGTGAAATAACTCATATTTTCTACCAATCCAATGACGGGCACTTTTAGTTGTGCTTGCCCGAACATGGCAACACCTTTTTTAGCATCAGCCAGTGCTACCAATTGAGGAGTAGTAACAACAATCACTCCAGTAACGGGTACTGTTTGTACAATGGTTAAATGGATATCTCCAGTGCCGGGTGGCATATCAATAACTAGGTAATCGAGTTCACCCCAATCTACATCGCTTACAAATTGTCGAATGGCACTGCTAACCATCGGGCCTCTCCATACTACGGCTTGTTTTTCATCAATCAGCAAACCAATGCTCATGATTTTAATGCCAAATTTTTCGATGGGTACAATTTTGCCAGTGCCTGTGCCATCGTCTTTCATCATCGGCCTTTCGCCCCTGATGCCAAACATTATATGTTGACTGGGTCCATAGATATCGGCATCCATCAAGCCTACTTTGGCACCACCAGCCCTTAAAGCAAGGGCAAGGTTAGCACTTACGGTACTTTTACCAACACCACCTTTTCCGCTCACCACAGCAATGATATTTTTTACTCCTTGCAGTACCGTCTTGGCATCTTGTCGGTTGCTACTGGTATTAGAGGTGAAGTTGACCGTAACAATGGCCTCTTTATTCACCAGTAGTTTAACGGCGTTTTCACTCGCCATGCGCATCATATCCTTCATGGGACAGGCAGGAGTGGTCAATATGATGGTAAAAGATACTTTATTACCGTCTATGGCAATGTCTTTTATCATGTTCAGTGTTACCAGGTCTTTTCCCAAATCGGGTTCCTGTACATTGCTAAGCGCCTTCAGAATGTCTTCGTTTGTCATCGTTCAATTATTTGTTAAAAAACCTTTTGGTCTGCAAATTTAAAGAACCATGCCTTTACTTTGTTTATTAATTGAGGAATGTTGTTATTTTTGATGAAAGCTGGCTTGTGGGGAAACTAACCTGGCATGCGGGCAGTTGATATTGCTGATTCATACATGATATAATGCAGAGAATTTTACCCATTGTTTTTTTATGTTGTTTTATCCGGCCTACGCAGGTGCATGCGCAATTTGAGGGTTTCCGCGATTCGGTGGTACAATTGTATGGAGTGGTGATGACTGCCGATAGCTTACAAGGATTGCAAAGTGTGAGTGTAGTAGTAAAAGGGCAAAATAGGGGAACGATAACCAATGAGAAAGGAGTTTTTAGTATTGTGGTATTGAAGGGCGATCAGGTAGAATTTACTAGTATTGGTTTCAAGCCCAAGACCATTACCATTCCCGGAAATATGGTAGGCAACCAGTACAGCGTAATTCAATTAATGGTCAATGATACCATTTATTTACCTGCCACTATTTTAAAGCCTCGACCTAGCCGCGAACAATTTGAAAGAGATTTTTTAGCCACACAGATTCCGGATGATAATTTAACAGTTGCTCGGAAAAATAACAATGAAGCTACCCGACGTATATTGATGAGTAGCTTACCAACAGATGGTAGAGAAGCGGGTAATCGTTATTTACGCCAGTCGGCCAATAAGTATTATTATGCCGGACAGGCTGCTCCACAAAATATTTTTAATCCTTTTGCATGGGCAGAGTTTATCAAGGCTTGGAAGCGAGGGGATTACAAGAAAAAAAGATAATCAACTCCTTTTATATTAGTGATACAATCACTTTTTTGCCCCATTCTATTGCTGTAATTTTGTTTCTATTCAAATCAGTGTTATACAAACATGCATTCCATTACTAACAGACCGGCAAAAATATTTCTGATTGGCTTTATGGGAACAGGTAAAACCTATTGGGGTAAAGTATGGTCGGAGGCGATGGGTATTCCGTTTTATGATTTGGATAAGCTGATTGAAGCAGCAGAACAAGATAGCATTGCAAATATTTTTGAAAAAAAAGGAGAAGCTTATTTTCGCCAAGTAGAAATGGAGCAATTACGCAAAATGCAAGCAGTTCCATTTGGTATAATTGCATGTGGTGGTGGCACGCCTTGTTATGCCGATAATATGGAATGGATGAAGTTCAATGGAATTACCATTTATATTCAATCTACTGCAGCCGACATATTAAAAAGAGTATTGACAGAAAAGGCAGAACGTCCCTTATTGAAAAACTTGAACAAGGCAGAGTTGCTTTTTTTTATTGAGCAAAAACTGAAAGAAAGACTGCCTTATTATACGACAGCGGACCATATACTGGATTCAACACTTATTGACAAAGATTCATTGCAAATATTACTAGCACAATAACAGAAAAAGGATGAACAAACAATTTATTTTAATAGGCGCTTGTATAGGTGCCTTTACAGTAGGGTTGGGGGCTTTTGGTGCCCATGCTTTAAAAGCTATTTTATCTGCCACTGCGCTAACAACCTATGAAACGGGCGTACGATATCAATTTTATCATTGCATTGCATTGATATTGGTTGGCATTATTTATCAGGCTTTTCCTTCTAAATGGCTGTGTTGGTCGGGTAGATTATTTATTGTGGGTATTGTATTATTCAGTGGTTCTTTATACCTGTTGAGTTTACTGGAGCCCAGCTATAAATGGATGGGTGCGATTACTCCATTCGGTGGGGTAAGTTTTATTTTGGGTTGGTTATTCCTGGTAATAGGAGTCGCTTCAAAAAAATAATCAGCTTTTAATTTCCCTGATAAGGGTAATCAAAGTGCCATGATTATTTTCGATTTTGAAAAGGATATCTACATCATCCATTCTTTTTTGCATGTTTTTAAGTCCATTGCTAAATTGACGAAGGTTGTTGAAATCGATGCCTTTTCCATTGTCCTGAATGGTTAATACTAATAGTTTATCCTTTGCCGTTAGTGTAATACCAACTTCAGTAGCTCCTGCATGTTTGAGTATATTATTCAACGCCTCTTTTACCACTAGGAATAGATTTCTTCTAATGGTGCCATTTACTAGTGCATGTGGAATTTGCTCAGGTAATTGAATGGTGCACTGAATGCCCGTATTGTCAAAATATTCATATGCATAACTGCGTATGTATGCAATCATATTTTCCAAAGAGTCGTTGGCGCTACTCATACTCCAGATTATGGCATTCATTTTATTCAAGAGCTCATTGGCGGAGAATGATATTTTGTCTATTTCAGGGATGTCTAGATCTTTCACCCTGCTTTTGGCGAGTTCACTATACAATCGTATACTAGTCATGCCTGCCCCTAAATCATCGTGCATATCGGCACTGATGCGATTGCGTTCTTCTTGTTGGGCTTTGATGACTGCCAGTTGGTTTTCAAATTCCAATTTCTTGGCATCCATTTTCAGCGATTCTTCTCTTTTGGTTCTTTGAATAAGTTCTTCCCTGTTTTTGTAAGTTAAACCCAGCAAATAGCATATTAATGAAAGTACCAATCCGATATCATAGTAAAAAAGAGAGGAGCTGTAAATAGAAAGGTCATTTATATTCAGCCATATCAAGGACAATGAAATGGAGGAGAAGGCAATCAAGGCTGCAGCGCCAATGGCAATATAATTGATGATTCTTTTTTTCTGCAAAAATGCAAATGCAACATATACCACGCCAATGGCAAGTGCTATAAATTTCATGGCATTTTCAATGATGTTTTCCAGCCAAAAAATATCGGTAAAAAAATGCAAATAGGTATAGGTGAATAGGATAAAAAATAAAAAATAGAGCTCCGCTTTGAATATTTTATCCAATACGGGATAGGTTGTTTTTGATTCGAGAAAGCTTCTGGTGAAAGCCACATAGAATATAGTGCCTACTAATAGTAGAAAAAAATCAAAATAACTACGAAACACAGCATTGTAGATTGAAGGCAGGTTGTGGAATTGGGCGTAGAGGTATATAAGGAGAAAAATACACAAGGAATATAAACAGTAGAATAGGAAATCTTTTTTTCTGCTGTTTAAATAATTTGCAGCAGTAAAAAAAAACATCATCAATAAAATGCCACTTAGTACAAATCCAACCATGCGAATACTGGCATTCTTATTTTGTCGAAGGGCAACATAATTAGATAAATATTTTTTTGAGATAAATTGTGGTACAATTCCCACCGCATCTGTTTTGCAGGCTGTTAATTTAAAATAGAGTTCTGCTTCTTCCCTCGGTTGCAATTGAAATCCCGTATAGCCGGTATTAGCTCCCCATACGCTTAATCGTTCTAGTTGGTTAGCGACATTTTTTTTATAAATGATTACTTCTGAAAATATAAAGCCTGGATAAAAATAAAGACTATCTAAGTTATCACTTCCATTAACAATGTGAATGTGTAAATAAATAGGTTTGGTGATGAGTGGGATAGGAAGCCTTCTTCTTTTATCGTAGGATTGAAGTGGAACAAAGTTTTGTGTACTTAGATTATCTAGATTGGCAATTTTGTTGCTATCAATAAATAGCATGGCAAAATCGGTTGCAGCAACAGAGTCTTTTAGGGTTGCAAGGTCCAAAATAGCAGTGGAACTTGAATTTTGCGCACACAACAAAGCTGATAGCTGTATGGTAAACAGTAAAAGAGTTAGTTTTTTCAATTAGGGCCTTTGCCCAAACCTACAAAAAAATGTTGAAAAAACTTCGAGGAACTCAGTGTAAAAGCTGTTTTACAGCAAGGGATTTCTATATCTTTGTTATCCATGGCCAACAAATTAAAATCATCCAAAAAGCAGGTAGCCGAACCAGCAGTTATTCCGCAGGAAACGGAGGAGACAACGGAAATAAAAGAATTGCTGAAAGATGAGCGAACCCATAAAATTGCAGGCAGTATTTTTTTGCTATTTGCGGTATTGCTTTTTGTAGCATTTACTTCTTACCTGTTTACTTGGCAAGATGACCAAGACAAGGTATTTCAATTGGGCAAAAAATTACTATGGGGAACTGATGTGCGGGTGTCGAATTTGCTGGGCACTTTTGGAGCCTTTATAGCACATTTTTTTATTTATAAAGGTTTTGGGGTAGCCTCTTATTTGATCTGTAGTTTGTTTTTTGTAGTGGGCATTAATCTTTTTTTCGGAAAAAAAGTGTTTTCCATTGCCCGCAATATCAAGTATCTAATTCTTGGACTTCCTGTAATTAGTGTAGCCATTTCCGTTATTATGAATGGAAATAATTTTGCCTGGGGTGGGGCAGTTGGTGATATGTCGCGCGACTGGATGTACAAGATTATTGGCGAAATAGGAACCATTGGTGTATTGGCAGTGGCTGTATTATCTTATGTCATCTGGCGCTTCAACCCTGTTTTCAGATTGCCAGGCAAAAAAGACTTGAATAATGTTTTGAATGAGGCGGAGATCAAGGGAACTGAAGAAGAGCAAGCAATAAAAGCAGAATGGACAGTAGAGGCGGATGGGCCCATTAAAAAAATCAATAGTTTGAAGTCGGATACTGGCATGCAATATGTACTCGATGAAGAACCAGTAGCAGAGCTTAGCATTAATATGTTAGAAAAAGAAGAGGAGCCTATGCCAGTATTGGCAGAGCCGATCAAATCGGTGGAAAATTCAATTGTCCTTGAATCTACTGCTGCAATAAAAACTCCAGATGCCATTGAATTGGAAATAAAAACTGTTCCAGATAAAATTACAGAACTGGAAAAAACAGCCATTGATAATACCAAATTACCCAACTCCAAGCCATATGACCCTATTCTTGATTTAAGGGATTATAAATACCCGACACTGGATTTGCTGGAAAACCATGGTACCGATAAAATTGTACAGGATACCAATGAACTGGAAAATAATAAAAATCAGATCATCAATACCCTGAAAAATTATGATATCAGCATCCAGAAAATTTCGGCAACAGTAGGACCAACGGTTACCTTATACGAAATTATCCCCGCCGCAGGAGTTCGGATTTCTCGCATTAAAAATTTGGAAGATGATATCGCATTGAGTCTGGCAGCCCTTGGTATTCGTATCATTGCTCCTATCCCTGGAAAAGGTACGATTGGTATTGAGGTGCCCAATGCTAGGAAAACGATAGTGAGTATGCGCACGTTGCTAGCATCAGAAAAATTTCAAAATAATAAATTTTCATTGCCCATAGCCATTGGTAAAAAAATTGACAATGAAAATTTCATTGTTGATCTTACCACCATGCCCCATCTTTTGATGGCAGGTGCAACTGGGCAAGGTAAATCAGTTGGGGTGAATGCCATCTTGGTTTCACTCTTGTATAAAAAGCATCCTAGTCAACTGAAATTTGTATTGGTAGATCCTAAGAAAGTAGAATTGAGTATTTATAAAACTATTGCCAATCACTTTCTGGCTAAACTACCTGGGGAAGAAGATGCTATCATCACCGATACTAAAAAAGTAGTGCATACCCTCAATGCACTTTGTATTGAAATGGACAATCGCTACGATTTATTGAAAGAAGCAGGTTGTCGTAATATTCGTGAGTACAACGAAAAATTTGTAGCCAGAAAATTGAATCCAGAAAAAGGGCATCAATTTCTTCCCTTTATCGTATTGGTAATTGATGAGTTTGCGGATTTAATCATGACTGCCGGAAAAGAAATTGAAATGCCCATTGCCCGTTTGGCACAGTTGGCAAGGGCTGTTGGTATCCACCTAATTATTGCTACACAAAGACCAAGCGTCAATATTATCACGGGAACAATCAAGGCAAACTTTCCAGCGCGAATTGCGTTCAAAGTGTCGTCTAAAATTGATAGCCGTACTATTTTGGACATTGGTGGTGCAGAGCAGTTAATTGGTAAGGGCGATATGCTCATAAGCTATAATGGAGAACTGGTGCGCTTACAATGTGCTTTTGTGGATACACCCGAAGTAGACAGGGTTACCGATTTCATTGGCGAACAAAGGGGCTATCCGCACCCATTCCTCTTACCTGAATATGTAGACGAAAAAGAGATGGAAGGAAAAGACTTTGATCTCAATGATAAAGATCCTTTATTTGATGATGCAGCCCGATTAATTGTGAGTAGTCAAATGGGCAGCACTTCCCTGTTACAAAGAAGAATGAAATTAGGCTATAATAGGGCGGGCAGATTGATGGATCAATTAGAAGCAGCCGGCATTGTTGGTCCCAATCAAGGAAGCAAAGTGCGTGATGTGTTGGTGAAGACAGATGCTGACCTGCAACATTATTTGAAAGGAATGGATTAAGACTGAATTGGATTTTTACCTACTAGTTTACCATACCCGATAATCAATAGGGAAATAGTAATAAATGCAATAGTTACAAAGCCACTATTCTGTAGTGCTTTTGCATATCCTAATTTAACTACATCAATAAAAGGATAAGGATAATAATCAGCTGCTGCTCCGCGCAACAAAATGAAGATTAAATACACCAAAGGATACAATAACCAGGGAAAAATATTTTTCCATTTTAAAGTTGTTTTGTTTACAACCAGTATCCAATAAAGCAGAAATAATATCGGAACCACCAAATGCAGCAGGTTGTCTACAATTAGCTGTAGTCCAGTGGGGGTCCAAAGTTTACGTAAAATGGCATTGTAAATCAACCCTACAATGATTATATAAACTGCTACTGCACTTAATACATTATTGCGTGTAAAAAAGGAATGTATATTCAATACAATCAGTGTACAGCATATTGCAACCAATAGGTTGGTAAGAATGGTGAAATAGCTAAAAAATCGAATAACCGTTTCCGTTGCGCTTAAAACTCCCTTGTGGAGTTGTAAGTCGAGATTTAGTTGTGTAATTACAGCTACCCAGGCAGTAATTGCAATAATGGCAGTGATTAACTTATTGATTTTGGAAAAATGTACGGACATGTTAGCAGTTTAGCTGGGTTGAAGGTATTGAAAATATCTGCAATTTAAAAAAGCGTTGTGCAGTACAACGCTTTTTTAAATTGTCAAATGTTGTTAGGATAGTTTTGCTTTTAAATTACTATCAATGGCATCCAAGAATTCTTCGGTGTACAGGTAGTGTTCACCATGAGTTACTTTATTGCCATGAATACATACGGCAAGGTCCTTTGTCATTTTGCCACTTTCAACCGTTTCAATACAAACCGATTCTAGTGCTTGACAAAAATCGATGAGCGCTTGGTTATTATCTAATTTACCACGGAATGCCAAGCCTCTGGTCCAAGCAAAAATACTAGCAATAGGATTAGTTGAAGTTGGTTTGCCAGCTTGGTGTTCGCGGTAATGACGAGTTACAGTACCATGTGCCGCTTCTGCTTCCATGATTTTTCCATCGGGGGTAATCAATACCGAAGTCATGAGTCCTAGTGAACCAAAACCTTGTGCTACGGTATCACTTTGAACGTCACCATCATAGTTTTTACAAGCCCACACAAAATTGCCATTCCATTTTAATGCACTGGCTACCATGTCATCAATCAATCGATGCTCATAAGTGATACCAGCAGTAGTATAAGCCGCTTTGAATTCATTTTGATACACTTCTTCAAAGATGTCTTTGAAACGACCATCGTATTTTTTCAGAATGGTATTTTTGGTAGAAAGATAGAGGGGCCATTTTTTACTGAGTGCCATATTAAAGCAACTTCTGGCAAAACCATAAATACTTTCATCGGTATTATACATGGCCATGGCAACACCATCGCCTTTATAATTGTATACTTCAAATACTTGGGGCTCGCCACCGTTTTCAGGTGTAAAAGTCATGGTTAATTTGCCTTTTCCTTTAATAACGGTATCGGTTGCACGATATTGATCGCCAAATGCGTGACGGCCTACAATGATAGGGGCTGTCCAATTGGTTACTAGTCGGGGCACATTTTGCATCACAATGGGTTCTCTAAATACAGTGCCATCTAGAATATTGCGAATGGTGCCGTTGGGGCTCTTCCACATTTGTTTGAGATTAAACTCTTTTACTCTTGCTTCATCAGGTGTAATGGTAGCACATTTGATACCTACCCCACATGCCTTGATGGCATTCGCTGCATCGATGGTAACCTGGTCATTGGTTTCATCCCTATACTCCATCCCTAAATCAAAATATTGAATGGGCACATCCAAGTAGGGAAGAATTAATTTGTCTTTGATAAATTTCCAGATGATGCGGGTCATTTCATCTCCATCCAATTCTACCACAGGATTGGTAACTTTTATTTTTGCCATGATTCAGTTTTTTTGCAAATGTACATCAAGGAAGGGAAAGTGGGAAGGGATACTGGATGCTGGATGCTAGATACTGGATATTAGATACTGGAAAGTAGTGCTAGGTTCTGGGTTAAAAAACAGGATTTTTTGGTTGGTAATACAGGCAGGATTAAATAAAATCGGAGGGTAGCATTATTAATTTGGTGCTACAAGGAATATTCATGAGTTACAAAAACTTGGAAATATGGCGAATATCTCGAGATCTGACAATAGAGATTCATAAAATGACTTTACTTCTACCAAAATTTGAACAATTTGAAGAAGCGCAGCAAATCAGAAGATCAAGTAAAACAGTTAGGAGTTGTATAGTGGAAGGTTATGGAAGAAGAAGGTATAAAGCAGCGTTTATAAAGTTTCTCATTTATTCATTATCCTCAAATGATGAAACGATTGACCATCTTGAAATACTCTTTGAAACTGCCTCTTTAAAAGATGAAATCCTTTATCACTCATTGCACCAAAAACTGGAACATTTAGGGAAAAAGCTCCAAAATTTTATCATAGCAGTAGACCGTAGTCATAATGAATTCCCGTCTTAGCATCCAGTATCTAGTATCCAGAATCCAGTATCCGTCCTCAACCCCTCCACAACATTACAGACTACTACTTTTCTTTAACTGCGCATCACCTATTACCACCCCCATATTGGCAATAATTTCATCGCCGAACTCACTAGTTTTTAATAGCGTGGCACCATTCATTAAGTTATAGAAATCGATGGTAACTCTCTTGCGCATGATGGCGGCTTGTAACGCGGAAGAGATAAGCTCAGCAGCTTCCTTCCATTCCATATACTCCAGCATCATACAGCCGCTTAAAATAACAGAAGATGGATTCATACTATCGGTACCTGCAAATTTAGGTGCAGTGCCATGGGTAGCTTCAAATACAGCATAACCAGTATTATAGTTGATATTTGCTCCGGGGGCAATTCCAATACCACCCACTTCTGCAGCCAATGCATCGGAGATATAGTCGCCATTCAAATTTAGTGTAGCAACTACTGAAAAATCTTTTGGTGCAATTAATATCTGCTGTAAAAAATTATCGGCAATCATGTCTTTTACAAGTAATTTTCCATCATGCAGGGCTTTGCGTTGCATTTCGTTGGCATGCGCTTCTCCAAATTGTTTTTTCAACTGATCCCATTCGTCCCAGGTAAAAGTAGCGTCCCCATATTCTTGTCGCGCAACTTCGTATCCCCAATTCTTAAAGCCACCCTCTGTGAATTTCATAATATTTCCTTTGTGTACCAAGGTTACGGAGGGTAGGTTATTTTCAAGTGCATATTTAATGGCAGCCCTTACCAACCTTTTACTTCCCTGTGAAGAAACCGGCTTTACTCCATAACTAGAATCGCCGGGAAAACGAACACTGGTAACACCCATTTCTTCCAATAAAAATTTTTCGAATTTCATGGCTTCTGGTGAACCAGCCTTCCATTCAATACCTGCATAGATGTCTTCTGTATTCTCTCTAAAGATGGTCATATTCACTTGCTCAGGATGAATAACAGGTGAGGGAACACCCTTGAACCATTTCACTGGTCTTACACAGGCAAATAGGTCAAGGTCCTGGCGCATAGCAACATTCAATGAGCGAATGCCACCACCAATGGGAGTAGTTAATGGTCCTTTGATGGAAATAATATAGTCTTTTGCAGTTTGAAGCGTTGCAGCAGGTAACCATTCCCCTGTTTGTTTAAATGCTTTTTCTCCTGCCAGCATTTCTTTCCATTCAATTTTTCTTTCGCCATTATAGGCCTTTGCTACAGCTGTATCAAATACTTTCTGCGCTACTTTCCATATTTCCGGACCAATGCCGTCGCCTTCAATAAATGGTATCGTTGGATGATTGGGTACGAGGAGCTTTCCATTGCTACCCAAGGTAATTTTTGCAGACATAATAGGGTCAAATAATTGTTCTAAAAATTGAGACTGCAATTTACCCACTCTTCGTCAAAATAGACGCCCTCGATTTTTTTATAAAAATTAATCGCTGGTTCATTCCAGTCCAAAACCTGCCAGGCCATGCCATTGAAATTTTTATCCTTGCATTCTCGTATCAGGGCATCAAATAATAATTTGCCAATGCCTTTCCCCCTCATTTTTTCTGTTACCAATAGGTCTTCTAAATACATTCTTTGTCCCTTCCAGGTGCTATAGCGAATATAATACAGTGCAAAGGCTACTACCGGTTGACCTAATGGAGTGTCATCTACTGCAACAAATGCCCACCAAACTGGTTGTGGTCCAAAGCCAGCATCAATAAAATGCTCCATTTGCACCGTTACTTCATTGGGAGCTTTTTCATAAACTGCCAATTCTTTGATAAGGTCCATCATAGCAGCTGCATCTTCTATTTTTGCTTTGCGTATAATCATTGCTTACTGATCGTTTTTTTTAAAATTAATTTGAATTGGTCATGTCATTCATTTAAAAAAATACCGGCCAATGTGCCGGTAATAGTATTAATAAAGTTGATTGTTTATCTCAGTAGCAGCAAGGAACCTTTTTGTTGTACTGGCTTATTGCTATCATCCATGTATTCCAGTATCCATACAAAAGCGCCAGTATCCAGTTTTCTTCCCATATAAGTGCCATCCCACCCTTCTCCATCTCTAACGGTATTGAATACCAGATTTCCTATTCGGTTATAAATACTGAACCTTGTAAGCGATTTCATCCCAATCAGGTAAGGCCTAATTACATCATTTAATCCATCCCCATTTGGGGTAAATGTATTGGGCAGATACCAACCTTGTTTTTTGAGTACCAGCATTTGCAAGGTGTCTTTAGTAAGACAGCCATTTTTATCAGTAATGGTTATTTGATATTTAACATCAGTAATGCCAAAGAAATAAGGGGCTTTAATTCTACTGTCATTTAATTGTGTGGCTGGGTTCCATTGATACCTTGCACCCAAGCTATCAAATTGCGCCCATATTAATGTATTGTATCCTGCAGGAACTGTTAATGTCGGGTAGGTGATTCCATTGCGAATTCCAAATGCCTTTAAATTTTTACTGATGCTGCGGTTGTCGTTTTCACAACCCAATGCAGTGACAGTCAGCTTCACTATATAATCGCCGGCATTAGTATAGGTAAAGGGTGCAGGATATTTTAATATGGAACTACTAGTATTACCAAAGTCCCATGCATAGCTAACAGCAGGACTTCCATTCTCCACAGTTCGGTTATCGAAAATAGTTAATGCATTGGTGCATGCTTTGTCCCAATTAAAGTCGGGAGTAATATTTGGCAGCACGCGCATCGATTGGCTAATACTATCCTTACAATTGTGTATGGAATTGGCAATTAGCTTTACAGGTATTAAGCCAGTATAATTAAAGCTTTTAGCGGGTGCAGCAGTAGTAGTAGTGGTGCCATCGCCAAATCGCCACAGATAACTTAAAGCAGTACCATCACTGATAGTGGAGTTATTGGTAAAAATAAAGGAGTTCTTGGTTACACATTGTGTGTCATTGTCGGGGCTGAAACTGGCTACAGGTAAAGGGAAGGCATCAAAATGGATACTCCTGCTTGTATCGGTACAGCCAACTTGTGTGTATTGTGCCCAGTAGTCACCCGTACTGGTAGGGGTAAAGCTCGGTAAATTGGCCCCTGCTACAGGGCTGGTATTATTAAACCATTGTATACTCGTGCTGCTATTATTTATATTGATGGTAGTAGTTAAGGGTTCATTAATGCAGTAATCTGTTTTGCCATTCACCGTAAGTGAAGTATCATATGATTTGGGAGTGAGTATTACGGTATCAGTTGAATAGCATCCACTGGCTAAATCAGTTGTTGTAACCACCAATTCAGTAGGTGGCCCAAAGCTGCTAACAAAACCTGTAGGGTTAGAAATACTGGGGTCACTTACCTGTGAAGCAGGTGACCATGCATAGGTATAATTTAAGTAAGGGGCAGTTCCAATTGGTATTTGTTCCCACTTGCAAACAGCTGCATCTGAACCTGCATTGGAGTTTGGTTTTGGTGCTAAAGTTAATGTTGCATATAAAGTGTCAACACATCCATAACCAGAGTAAGGCGTTACAACTACAGGATATACTGCACCAGCATTGGGCGCTGGGTTTAATAATAATTGTTGTGTGGTACTAATTACTTGCGAAAATGCTTGATCAGCATACCAAGTATAAGTTTCAAAACCATAGGGTGCAGTCAGTGTAACGGATGCATCTCCCTGACACATGGTAGTACCTACTATTGCACCATTGCAACTGGAGTTTACATCTACATAAGCATAACCAAAATGCCCACCCAATGTGCAATCGCTGGTTATAAATTGCAATTTTATAGTCTTGCCTGCATACTGGCTGAGATTTAAAGTGATGGGCGTCCAATCTTTATAGTAAACCTGTCCACCAACAGTAGCAACTGGAGATGGTAAAAATCCTGGTAAACTGCCGGCAATAAAATCGAAACTCACACAACCGATATCTATATTGTCTGTAATATTTTTTACAATGGCCTGGAATCTTGGCTTTTCAGTTTGTGTATGCGAAGTGCCAGGTGGGTCTTGTAAAACAACTGCATATTGGTACAGTACCGAAAAATTAGTTACGTTGGCAGGAATAGCATAAGTATATGACACTTCCTGTGCGCCCGTTCCATTATCCTGATTGCGGGTTAAAGCATTCCCCAATTTTACACTATGGTTACTTCCATTTGGACATAAAACGGGGAAATTGCCATAAAAATCGCGATTGCTATTCGGGGAAGAAACAATATCATGCTGATTGACAACAGGGGCAGTACCAGAAAGTGTAGCTACAGAAAATCCTTTTCTGCAAATCCAATTGGTGAAGTTGCCTCTTTCAAAATCAATATTATCGGGGCATTGGTTTTGTGCCCAAATTATAGGACAAGCACTAAGGCCTGCAAAAAGGAAAAGAAAAATTTTAAACAGCCTATATGGCATAAGTAAAAATTATTATAAATGGCAACTCCAAAGCTAAGTAAATTAAAGAGGGCTGCCAACTGTATTACGCTGCTTTTCCAATAGGCTGAGCACATTTATTAGGATAGGCTTTTGTCCAAATCCAATAGTATATCCTGAATATTTTCAATGCCTACACTCATTCTGATCAATCCATCGGTAATGCCATATGCTTCTCTTTTTTCTTTTGGTACCCCAAAATGAGTCATACTGGCTGGGTGACTTAATAAAGTGTCCACTGTTCCAAGTGAAACAGCTCTAATGCAGAATTGTAATCGGTCAATGAATTTTTTGGCAGCTACTAAGCCCCCTTTCATTTCAAAACTTAGCATGGCACCCGGATGCCGCATTTGCTTGGCAGCAATGGCGTAGTCAGGATGGCTGCTGAGGCCTAAATAATTAACCTTGCTAATGGCAGGATGTTGGTCTAAGAAGCCTGCTACTTCAAAGGCATTATGGCAATGCCTTTCCATACGCACTTCCAATGTTTTGATACCAGTACTGAGCAAAAAAGCATCAAAGGGATTGCCATTTCCTCCTAATAAGCGATGAACTTTTGTTACTGGGCCATTCATTTTTTCTATATCGGAACCAATTAACACACCACCAATAGCAGTGCCATGCCCATTCAAAAATTTGGTGGTTGAATGAAAAACAAAATCAACTCCATACTTAAAAGGCTGTTGTAGATAAGGTGTTGCAAAAGTATTATCGCAGGCAACAATCAGATTGTATTTTTTACCAAGTCGACTGAGTTCTTCTAGGTCCACACATTGAATAGTTGGGTTGGCAGGAGTTTCTAAATAGAGCATTTTAATGCCCTTCTCCGATTTTAATATTTCTTCTGCCTTGTTGAGGTCTCTCAAATCAGCGATAATAGCTTCAATGCCCAATGAGGGCAATACTTTTTCAACTAATTCCTGTGTGCCTCCATATAGTGAATAATGGGTTAAAATTTTGTCGCCACTTTTTAATTGGCTCAGCAATAATGTGCTTAAGGCTGCCATGCCACTTGAATGCAAGATGGCTTTAAGTGCTAGCGTTTGACCGTTATTGTTAGATAAGCCAAATCCTTCCAGCGCAGCAATTTTTTCTTCCGCTTCATTCATCGATGGATTGCCCCATCTGCTATAGATATAGCCTTTTTCTTCTCCGGTAAATCTACGCATACCCTGTTCTGCATCATCAAATACAAAGGTGCTGCTAGCATATACAGGAGTTAGGTGTGCATAGTTTCCATCTCTAGTTCTACCTGCATGGATGGCTGCTGAACCAAAGCCACTGAAAGAAATTTTATGATCGGTCATGGGGATGAAGTTTATGGATAAATCAACCAATTAATCTAGGTTCTTATACTGGTACAAAATAAATCAATTAAAATGAATCGATGCCATATGATGCATTCAAACATTTATTTTTCATTTTAATGGGTTCTCCACAATAAAAAGAGGTCATTTTGCGTCTATAGCTTGGTTTTTCATAGGATATTGGATTTAAACGGGGCAGGATTTCTATCCAGCCCCTTTTTTATTTCATATAACTCTAAACAAATTTAGAGATCAGAAGTTTTTAGTCTTTGGTTGGAGGTTGAATGTTGGAGGTTGGAAGTTAGCCTTCAAATTGCAATAGGTTTAACTCTTGAATGCCTCAACCTCTAAACCCCTAAACCTCTAAACCCCTAAACCTCTAAACCCCTAAACCCCTAAACCTCAACCTCAACCTCAATCTCAACCTCAACCTCAACCTCTTCCTAAAAAAAACTCCCCTTAAAAAAGAGGAGTATATTTTCAGTCTTGATAAATTAATGTCAACTTATAGAATCAACATGGCATCGCCATAGCTAAAGAATCTGTATTTGTCTTTGATGGCTTTTTTGTAAGCTTCCATCATCAGGTCATAACCAGCAAATGCACAGGCCATAATCAGTAAGCTGGTTTTTGGCAGGTGAAAATTGGTGACGAGTGAATCAGCAATATTGAAATTGTAAGGAGGATGTATAAAATGATTGGTCCATCCTTCAGATGGCTTAAGGTATTTTTGAGCCGTGAAGGAGGTTTCCATGGCGCGCATGGTAGTAGTACCGATGCTGCAGATACGATGTCCTTTTTCTTTGGCCTTATTTACGATAGCGCAAGCTGCTTCTTCAATGCGATAATATTCTGCGTCCATTTTATGTTTACTTAAATCTTCTACTTCAATTGGACGGAAAGTACCTAGGCCGGTGTGCAAGGTTACTTCTGCAAAGCGAATGCCTTTAATTTCTAATCTTTTGATTAATTCTTTGCTAAAGTGTAGTCCAGCAGTGGGCGCTGCTACAGCACCTTCGTGCTTGGCATAAACCGTTTGATAACGTTCTTTATCGTCTTCATCTGGTTTGCGTTTAATGTATTTAGGCAATGGGGTTTCACCTAAAAAATCAAGCATTTGGCGGAAGCTCTCTTCAGAATCTTCCCAAAGAAAGCGAATGGTACGACCGCGACTGGTAGTATTGTCAATGACTTCTGCTACCAATTCATCATTCTCTCCAAAATATAGTTTATTGCCCACCCTAATTTTACGTGCAGGGTCAACAATTACATCCCAAAGGCGATTGGGCTTGTTTAATTCTCTTAGTAGAAACACTTCAATTTTGGCACCTGTCTTTTCCTTACGTCCATACATACGCGCAGGGAATACACGGGTATTATTTACCACAAAAACATCCTTGTCATCATAATAATCCATGATGTCCTTAAAATGTTTGTTGTCAATTTGGCCGGTCTTGCGATTTACCACCATCATGCGGCTGTCTTCCCTTCTTTTGGTTGGGTTCTGTGCAATTAAATTGAGCGGTAGGTCGAATCGGAACTGAGATAATTTCATGCAACGATAATTTAAATTGTTACATGCCGTGTACTGGGTACTGATTGGATAGCCTCTGAAGGGCACTTATCATGTTACGGCATGATTTATATTTTTTAAGAAGTTGCAAAGATAAGGAAAATGCAGCCAGCACAGGCATTTAAAACACATAAAGTAAAAAATGGGCATTAGTTGTGCATACCTGCTTGCACTATACCCAATTAGAAAGTGGAGACCAGGTTTTTGCCCGGAATGGCAGCAATCAATTGTTGGGTATATTCATTTTTTGGGTGGTAATAGATATCATCGGCACTGCCTGTTTCAATAATTTTTCCTTTGTTCATCACCATTATTCGGTCGCATAAATAGTGTACCACCGAAAGGTCGTGTGAAATGAAAAGCGCAGTAAAACCGAATTCCTTTTTTAAATCGTTGAGTAGGTTCAATACCTGTGCCTGTACACTTACGTCCAGGGCAGAAACGCTTTCATCGAAAATTAAAAAGGCAGGGTTCAAGGCCAAGGCACGGGCAATGCAAATACGCTGACGTTGGCCTCCACTAAATTGATGGGGGTAGCGGTTGTAGTGATCAGCCGATAAACTCACTTTTTCCAATAGTTCGATGATCTGTTCCTTCCTTTCTTTTTTATCCTTCCATAGCCGGTGTACTTTTAAAGCTTCCATAATGGCATCTCCGATTGTTATCCTTGGGTTCAATGATCCATAGGGATCCTGAAATACAATTTGCAAATCTTTTCTCAAGCTTTGTAGGGCAGCTTGTTTATAATTACCAAGCTCTTTTCCGTTTAAAAAAATATGTCCGGCAGTAATAGGGATTAATTGTAAGATAGCCCTGCCTAGTGTTGTTTTGCCACAACCACTTTCCCCAACCAATCCCACCGTTTCTCCTTGTAGAATATCAAAACTCACCTCCTCTACGGCTTTGAAAAAATCTTGCTGACCGGAAAAAAGTTTTTTAGTCATGGGGAAATATACCTTCAAATTTTCCACTCTCAAGGCAAGCTTTGTATTTGTTATAGGCTTGGTATTATTTGATGTAGAATCGGCAACTGCATCAACTGAAGTGGAAGAATTTTCCATAAAGTCTGCTACTATTGGCAACCGTTTTCCTTTGGTATTGGCGGCGGGTCTGCAGGCTAGTAGTGCTTTGGTATAAGGATGTTGTGGGCTTTGTAAAATGTCTTTAGCAATTCCTTGTTCTACCATTTCTCCTTTGTACAGTACGGCAATTTTATCAGCAATTTCAGCAACGATTCCCAAGTCATGGGTAATCAGTATTACTGCCATCTTATTTTGAACTTGTAATTCTTTGATTAGCTCCAGGATGGTTTGCTGCACGGTAACATCCAGCGCTGTGGTGGGTTCGTCAGCAATCAAGAGGGCAGGTTCGCAACTGATGGCCATTGCAATCATCACCCGTTGTTTTTGTCCACCACTCAATTGATGTGGATACCTGTTTAATATATTAACGGGGTCGGGTAAACGAACTTTTTTAAAAAGTTCAATTGTTTTTTCCCTTGCCTTTGCCTTAGAAATTTTTTGGTGTTGTTGAATGGCCTCCATGACTTGTTGCCCGCAGGTGAAAACAGGATTTAAAGAGGTCATAGGTTCTTGGAATATCATGGCTACCCGGTTGCCTCTAATTTTTTTTATGGCAGCGGTATTGAGTTGAAGTAGATTGCTTTCAGATTGATTGTTTGTAAAAATGGCTTCGCCGCTTATCCTCGCATCGGAAGTCAGTAATTGCAATAGAGACAGGGCTGTTACTGATTTGCCGCTACCACTTTCTCCAACGATCGCCAGTAATTCACCTGGCTGAATGCTGCAATTGATTTGATTAACCGCTGTTTGGAATCCTTCTCCAGTATTGAATTGGATAGAAAGGTTTTTTATGGAAAGCAGTGGAGTCAATAATGCGTTTAATTTGATAGCTGAAAATATTCAAGTGCGGTTGGGCTATTTAAAATTTCAAGTGTCTAACAGTTAAGCCGTCATTGATTAACTGTTTTAAAGAGTCAATTCCTATTTTCAAATGCCTTTCTACAAATGCGCCTGTTACTTTTTTATCACTTTCTTCTGTTTTTACACCTTCTGGTACCATGGGTTGATCACTGACCAATAATAAAGCACCTGTAGGAATGCGATTATAAAAACCCACAGAGAAGATGGTAGCAGTTTCCATATCGATGGCATAGGCCCTTACTTTTTCGAGATAGGCTTTAAACTCCTCATCATGTTCCCATACTCTTCTGTTGGTGGTATATACAGTGCCGGTCCAATAATCAGTTTCGTATTCGCGAATGGTAGTACTGATGGCTTTCTGAAGGCTAAAGGAAGGAAGTGCTGGTACAATCGGAGGGAAGTAGTCATTGCTGGTACCTTCTCCTCTCATGGCCGCAATCGGAAGAATCAGGTCGCCGATACTATGGCGTTTTTTTAAGCCACCACATTTTCCTAAAAACAAAACCGCTTTAGGTGATATTGCTGTGAGTAAGTCCATAATGGTAGCTGCACCCGGACTGCCCATTCCAAAATTAATAATGGTAATATTATTGGCTGTAGCACATTGCATGGGTCGATCTTTGCCAATAACAGGTACTTGGTTCCATTCGGCAAACATGTCTACATAATTTCCAAAATTGGTCAGTAGAATATATTCTCCAAAATTTTCCAATGATTGTCCAGTGTATCTAGGTAGCCAGTTGTCTACAATTTCTTCTTTTGATTTCATGATTTCAATTTTATAATAATATTCCAGTTGTGCTAACTGGCACCTGCTTGTGTTGGTCAATCGAACCACTTATCTTTGAGCAAGCAGGTTTATTTTTAAAATTACAAAATTTGCTGCAGTTCGATGATTAAAATTGAATTTCCTCCATATCAGCCAAATATTAAAACGGAAGCCGGCAAAGAAATGATTTTTGATTTTATCCGGAAGAAATGGGTTGTATTGACACCAGAAGAGTGGGTACGGCAAAATATATTGCAATATTTAGTACAGGTTAAAAATTACCCAGCCAGTTTAATTGCTGTTGAAAAGGAAATTCATTTAGGCGAATTGAAAAAGCGGGTAGATATTTTAGTATACGATCGCTCACAATTGCCCTTTATGATTATTGAATGCAAAGAAATGAATGTACCACTGAACGAGAAAGTATTGCAACAAGTGTTGCGGTATAATCAATCGCTGCAGATGAAATATATTCTTATCAGCAATGGAGAAAATAGTTTTGGATTTAAAATAACTAGCGCTGGGCCAGTGGAAATGAGTGAGCTGCCGGACTACTGATTTCAATTACTTCAATGTATAAGCATAAAAAAACCAGCAATAGCTGGTTTTTTTTATGCTGGTTCAAATTTCATTATGGGAAAATGCCTAATTCATTGTAGCTGACTGCTACTTTGTTGATGGCACTAACGTAAGCGGCTGTACGCATGTCGGGAATAGATGGATTGTTTTTCCATATTTCCATGATTTCGCGGGTAGCGTTAATCATGGTCTCTTCTAATCCACTGTGTACTAAATCCTCTTCTTCTGGCCCGTGAATAATTAAGTTTTTATCTTTTTGATTCACTGATTTTCCACTCAATTCTTCAATTTGGTTGATGATTCTGCCATTGAGGTTTTCAGCAAATCTCTTTTCCAAACGACCATAACGAACGTGGCTAAGGTTTTTCAACCATTCAAAGTAACTAACGGTTACTCCACCAGCGTTTAAATACATGTCGGGAACACAAAGTATACCTCTTCTGCTAAACTCATCATCTGCTTCAGGTGTACAAGGTCCGTTGGCTGCTTCTCCTACAATTTTAGCTTTTACTCTTGGCGCATTTTCTCCATTGATTACATTTTCAAGTGCTGCGGGTATCAAGATGTCGCATTCTAATTCCAGCGCGTCTGAGCTCTTTGCCAAATTGGTGGCACCTGGAAAATCAAGAATAGAACCAGTTTTTTTTCTGTGTTGAAAAACTTCTTCTTCATTCAGTCCATTGGCATTAAAAATAGCCCCTTCGTATTCAGCCAATGCAATTACTTTAGCCCCTCCTTCGCGGAAGAATTTAGCGGTGTGGTAGCCCACATTACCCAATCCTTGTACCACTACTGTTTTATTTTCTACGCCTATAGTCAATCCTTGTTTAGCCATGATATCTGGCATATTACATACTTCGCGAATGCCAAAGAATACACCTAGTCCAGTGGCTTCTCTACGTCCTCTTACACCACCTTGTGTGATAGGCTTACCTGTAACACAACCAGCCGCATCTATGTCTCCTGGTTTGAGAGAGGCATAAGTATCTACGATCCAAGCCATTTCTCTTTCGCCGGTGCCATAATCAGGAGCGGGAACATCGATGCCAGGCCCAATGAAATTTTTCTTTACCAATTCAGCAGTATAACGCCTTGTTATTTTTTCAAGGTCATAAACGCTGTATTTTTTTGGGTCAATGGTAATACCGCCTTTGGCACCACCAAAAGGTACATTTACAATAGCACATTTGAAAGTCATCAATGCGGCTAGTGCCATCACTTCATCCAAGTTTACTTCAGGACTATATCGTATACCACCTTTACAAGGAGCTTTATGGTGAGAGTGTTGAACACGATAGGCTTTAATTACTTCAATTTTGCCATCCACCTTTACAGGGAAATGCATTCTTAATACTGAATTGCATTGTTTAATTTGTTCTAGTAAACCGGAATCCCAGTTGGTGAATTTGGCTGCTTTGTCAAAGCTTTTTTCTACACTTTGAAAAAAACTGTAATGTTTTTCTACTGACATAAAAATGCTAATTTTTGTTTACAATCGTTGTTTATTTTTTAAACGGGCGAAGCCCAACAGGCTGGCGGACGGTTTAATTTTCTTTTTCCATTTTACTTAGCTTTCTATCAATTAGGAAAGCATACAAAAAAAGACCAATCAAGATAGTAAGGCAAACAGCTACTACTACATAAATTTTTCCATTATTGCGCATGGTGGCATCAAAACTTTCGTTTGTTTTTTCCTGGGCAAATGAAATAAATTGGAAAAGTAGGCAGCTGAGGGTTAATGATATGCTCTTTATTGCTGGAGTGAAAAAATTATTTCTCATTTAATAATGATTTATCTGTTAATAACTGCATTCGAATTCTCAATGTGGCCAGCCAAACTGACAATAAGGTCCAACCAATAACAGCAGGATAGAAAACCATTCGCATGGTACTATCTAAGTCTTGCTGTGCATTCAATGCGGGATTGCCCGTATTGCTACCAGGTGCTCCTGGATGCAAACTGCCCACCATTCTTGGAATAATCCAGATACTGGGGAATAGCATGACAAAAGCGAAAATGTTATAGACTGCACTTACTCTTGCTCTTTTGTCAATATCAGTAAAACTGCCACGTAAAACAAAGTAGGCACCATAGATTAATAATGCGATGGCCGCTCCAATAAGTTTGGGCTCTTTTAATACAGAACCTAAACTTTGACTTTGATCAGTTAACCAAGTATAATTGGCCCAAATGGCGCCTGTGATATATCCGAGTATGCCCAAATAAGCGCCTACTGCAGCAAAATGTCGGGCCGAAATATCATAGCGGTAATTGGTTGTCTTTAAGTATTTAACACTGTACACAAAACTGATGATGAATAATATCATCATGGCAAACCACATGCATACGTGAAAATAAAGATTGCGGATCGATTGATGGATGATGGGAAGGTCTGGTACTTTCACCAAAAAGCCTGCTACAACCGTGTAGATCAGTAATGCGAGCGATAATATTTTCCACCAATTTTTCTTCACAGAGAAGATTCAAATGTTTTGAGTTGCAAAGATAGGGAACTTATTTATTAGGAATCAATCAAGGTGGATAAAACTTACTCTTTCCACAGAAATGGGAATAGTACAACCGCCATTACAATTACTAAGATATCTAACCCAGTAATCATTAAGCACAGATTCATTACGGCACCCTCCTTGAATACTTCAGCAAAGGCAGCCTTACTGAGTTTCATTAATATCATCAATTGAGGTAAAATAATTGGGAAGCCCATGATAGCAATGAGGGCTGCATTTTGTTGGGCTTTGGCCGCAATAGCACTCATTAGCGTAAATACAAGACTTAAGCTAATGCCTCCTAGTAAAACAATTCCTGTGAATTGTAAAGTATTGGCAACAGGATTGGATAAAAAGAAGAAAAATAGCAAAAGACTAATGCTACTCATCAATATCATCAGTAACACATTGTAGAGTATTTTACTAATGATAAAATCAGCAGGAGAGGCAATGGAATAAAAATACAATAATCGGCCCTTGCTTTCCTGCAAGAAACTTTTTGCAACAGCATTCACACAAATAAATAATTGGATCACCCAGAATAAGCTATTCCAAACAACAGCATCGGGTTTGTCAACGGATAAGTACAATACAAATATAGTACTGGCTATGTATAGTAGAATACCATAGAAAGTATGCTGTTGACGAAACTCCAACAGCAGGTCCTTTTTCAATAGTTCTTTTATTTTAAAGGCAGCCATGGCCAAATTTTTTACAAATTGCCATAAAATTATCCACACAAAAAAATATTTTTATACAATTCAGTGTACAAATTATACTTAAACTGCCGGGTATTTTAAATTATATAATAAAAAACTTATACACATTATCAGGTCAGTTTTTTTTGCTGTTGGGGCATCGGAATAATAATTATATATTGCGTCTATTCAAAAATTAAATCGATCCAAAATGCGCAAACAACTACTAACGGTATTTGTATTACTATTTAGTTGTGCACTATTTGCACAAAATCAATCCTTTTTTAAAAATCCCATTGTGCTTACAGGCAGATTGGTGAAAATCACAAAGCCTTTGCGTGATTTTACTCCAGCCGATAAAGCTATTCCAGATGTACGAGTACGTGATTTGGATGGAATAATCGGAAAGGATGAAGCATTTGAAGAAGGAGCCGAAGCTCCATTTGGTGCCAATATCCTCAAGGATCCAGCATTGCAAATGCAATATCCCAATCGCCCGCATGGCAACGGGATTAGTCCTGACAATGTAATTTCTGCTAATTTTAATGGTATCGGATACCAGCCACTGAATCCACCTGATCCAACCTTATGTGTGGGGCCCAATCATGTGATTCAAATGATCAATGGTTCTTCTGGTGCATTGTTTAAAGTATTTAACAAAACTGGCGGGCAGGTAGTTGCTCAAACTTATATGGATGCCATCACCGGCAAAGGTGGTTTGGGTGATCCAATCGCTTTGTATGACCAATTGGCTGATCGGTATATTTTAACTGAGTTTAATAATAAACCAGAAACAGGAACAGAAGGCTTAACCTTTGCAGTGTCTCAAACCAATGATCCAGCAGGAGCATGGTATGTTTACTTTTTTAGCACAGGTACTACCTTCCCCGATTATCCCAAATTTTCTGTTTGGCCAGATGCCTATTATGCCACTACCAATGATTTTGCCAATGGTACCACCTATTCGGGATCTACAGTTTATGCATTTGACCGTGCAAAAATGATTGCTGGAAATGCTACTGCTACTGTACAAAAATTTACATTGGGCACAACCAATAAACATTTCTCTATGAGCCCTGTTTGCCTGGAAGGTACTAGTTTGCCTCCCGCCGGTTCAGGTGGTTTGATTGCTTATATGTCGGATGATGCCTGGACAACAAGTACAAGTGATGTTGATAGTATTGGATTATTTGAATTCAAAGTGAATTTCACCACCCCCTCATTAACAAGTGTAGTAGCAAAATCATCTATGGCAGTTACCGCTTTTAAGTCGGATATCTGTACAACTACTAGGGGACAGTGTATCACTCAATCGGGTAGTACCGTAAAAGTTGAAGCCCTGCATCAAAAAATAATGAACGAACCCATCTACCGAAACTTTGGTGGTTTTGAAGGCATCGTATTGTCGCATGTAGTGGATAAAGGCACTAATATTTCAGGTATTCGTTGGTATGAATTGCGTAAGACTACCGGTAATTGGTCTGTTTACCAACAAAGTACTTATGCCCCTGACAATACCCACCGATGGTTACCTGGCATCTGTTATGATGCTGCCGGAAATATCGGATTGGCTTATAATGTTTCTTCTTCCGCCACTGGCTTTACGCCTGGGGCACGTTACACTGGTAGGAAATCATGCGATGCTTTGAATACGATGACATATGCTGAATCTGTTATCATTGCTGGCACAGCTGCGAATAGTAGTACCCGTTATGGAGACTACAATCAATTGGTAGCAGATCCAGATGGCATCCGTTTTTGGTTTACTTGCGAGTACAATGCTGCCAGCACTTGGAGTACCCGCATCGCCTCTTTTACTTTGGATAATTGTACACCTGCATTGTGTGGTGACCCAGCTGGTTTAACTGCTACTTCTATTACTAATACTGGTGCTACCTTAGGTTGGACTGCCGTGGCCAGCGCTATTAGTTATGATGTGGATTATAAATTATCTACTGCTGCTACCTGGACGAATCTAGCTACTGCTACTGCACTTACATCCGTTAGCGTTAGTGGACTTACCCAAGGCACTTTATACGATTGGAGAGTACGCGCTACCTGTGCTGCAGGAAGTGGAAATTATATAGGAGCACAATTTACAACCACTGCTCCTGCTTCTTGTAATGCACCTGCAGGATTAAGTTCTTCTGCTATTACCTCCAGTACTGCTACTGTTAGTTGGTCTGCTGTTTCTGGGGCTGCTAATTATACTGTAGATTATAAGTTAGCAAGTGCTGCTACTTGGACTAATGCTGCTGCTGCTACTACTGCCACCTCTCTAGGATTGAGTGGTTTGGCAGTTTCTACTTTATACGATTGGAGAGTTCTTGCTAATTGTACAACAGTTGGTTTAACCAGTGCTTATACACAAGCACAGTTTACAACAACGGCTGTTAGTACTTGTCCTGGTATTTACGATGTATCAACCAATGGTACTGCTTCAGGAGCAGCTACTATTCCATTCAATACCGATATCAAGGGATTGATTAATACAACAACTGATAATGATTTTTACAAGTTTGTTATCACTAAAGCAGGTACAGCTACTATTACCTTGACAACCTTGCCCGCTGATTTTGATCTTCGTTTGTATAGGAGTAATGGTACTACACAGTTAGCCGTATCTCAAAATGCTGGCACCACGAGTGAAACCATCACACGTAGTTACACAACTGGAACCTATTATGTAAAAGTAAATGGCTTTTCAGGTGCCAATAACACCACTATTTGTTATACTTTAAAAGTACAATTAGGTACTGCCGCTAAACCTGAACTAGAACCAGCAGGCAATGGTATTGTAAAAGTTTATCCTAATCCGGTTACTAATATTTTAAACGTAAGTGTATTGGGACAAATTAGTCCTTCTGCTAGTTTACGTATCACAGATGTAAATGGAAAACTGATGCTTACCAAAGCGCTGATCAATAATCCTCAGGCCATTGATATTAGTCAATTACCAAAAGGGGTATACATGATTAAAGTGAATAATAGCGGAAAAGAAATTTCCAGTAAGTTCATCAAGCAATAAAATTGCTGACTGTATTTAATAAGAAGGCCGTCCATTTGGACGGCCTTCTTATTTTTTATAAGCTGCGAAGCTTATCCTTTTAATTGTTGAACCAAATCAATGTATGCTTTCATCGCTTCCTCTTTTCCCTTCCCCTGTAAACTAGTCCAGGCATCATGTTTGGCTTTGTTTACAAAATCAAAAGGATTGCTAGGGGGGTCTGTATTTACATCGCCTTCAGTAGCTTGTTTATACAATGAATACAATTTCAAAAGTGTTTCATTGTCTGGTTTCTTATTAAGTAATTTGCTGTCGGCTATAGCCTGTTCAAATAGTTGTTGTAGTTCCATATGTTGTTGATTAATTTTTTACTGAATTTAAATCCACTAGTACAGTGGCCTTTGCTTTTTTATTGTTCTTTTTCTTTGATTTCGCTGGTGGGCAGGGAATATTGGGCTCGCCTGCATTCATTTCATTGGGGTTAAAAGTTTTTAATTGCGCTTTGTTATGGAGCGATTCAGTCATTTTGACAAAAGCTTTCTGTACTTCATCCAATTTAGTAACATAGGCACTACGCCCATGTGTGCCCACTACTAATTCATTATCGCGCTGTTGAATAGCAATATCGTGAACGGGTACACGAGGAAGATGATGGCTCATCGACATAAAAGATTGCCCCCTATCAAAGCTTGCATACAAACCATTATCGGAACCCACATATAAAATGCTATCTTTTTTTGGGTCTTCTTTTACCACATTCAGTGGTTCTGCAGGTAGGTCAGTGCCCAATTGCAACCAAGTAGTACCATAATCCTCACTCACCACTAAGTAAGGCAGGAAATGATCATTCCGATAGCCGTTTAAAGTAGCGTATACCCTGCTTTCCTTGTATTGCGAAGGCATTACCCTGCTAATATATAATCCAGCGGGAATAGCTTTTAGGTTTACATTTATTTTGGTCCAGGTATAACCAGCATCTCTGGTAACTTGTATATTTCCATCATCCGTACCAATATAAATTAATCCAAATTTCAAAGGCGATTCCACAAGCGTAGTTATTGTGCCAAAAGGTATTTTGCCTTCTTTTTTTCCATTGCTTAAATCGCTGCTCAAGGTTTCCATCTTTTCTCCCTTATTGAGACTGCGATGAAATTTATTGCTGCCATAATAAAATACATCCTGTCCATGTTTACTCAACCAAATGGGTGTTTGCCAATTGTAGCGCAATTTGGGCTCACCCAAATCATGCATGGGATGTATACTAATTCCTCTTCCTCCATCTGTACTTCTTCTGCTGTAAAATCCAAATTGAAAGCCACTGTAAACTGTTTTGTTGTCTCTTGTATCTACCTGTACTTGCATGCCATCACCACCACCGATACCCTTCCAGTTGTAGGCATCTGCTCCATCTTCTTTTTCCCCATCTTCTTCCTCATCAGCTGCATTGTTGCTAAGTTTACTACTGCCAAACCAGGTTCCGTTATCTTGTAAGCCACCATAAACATTGTATGGTTTGGCCTCATCGGTAGCAATATTATAAAACTGTCCAACAGCATTGTTATTTACTTTGAACCAGTGCTTGCCATAATCATAGGTAATATTACAGCCGCCATCATTACCGGCAATCCAATGGCCATCGCGATTTGGATTAATCCAGCAGGCATGCCAATCGGGGTGTGTAACATTCTTATCTGTAGAACTGAAGGTATTGCCTCCATCATTACTGTAGATACAATTAAAGCCCAGTACCACTACTTTATTTTCATCTGTTGCAGACAAACTTATTTTTGCAAAATAATAGCCATAGGTGTTAAATGTATTAATCTCTTTGCTATTTACTTTCTTCCAGGATTGCCCCTCATTGTCTGATCGGTAAACTTCACAGCCGATAATACCTGCATTTTGAAATCCATCATCCGCTACCAACCAATCATAAACAGCGGTAGGTTTTACTTTGTCATTTCTAATAAGTTCTTTTACAGTGGCAGAGCGGTATTTAGCATCAAACCCATTTTTAATTAAAAAGCTATCCAGTTTTTTATTATTCAATTGTTCGAAATTTTCCTTGCTGATGTTTTTAAAATCTTCCAATTGATATTTACTGCTGTCTATTTTCTTTTTGGCGGTATCGGGTTTTAAATTGTTATTATCAATTACTGCATAAATAATGGAGGGGTTTTTCTGAAATACCGCTAAGCCAATTCTTCCTAGTTTTTCACCACCTGCAAAACCGGTATTGGGACCGCTGATTAATTTCCAGGAATTGCCAGCATCAGCACTTTTATAAAGGCCAGATGTTTTGCCACTTTCTTTCCAATCCCATGCACGGCGTTCGCGATACCAAGTACTGGCATAGAGCACATTCGGATTTTTGGGATTGATATCCATATCCACCACGCCGGTATTTTCATCCACGAATAATGTTTGCTTCCAGTTGAGCCCACCATCTGTTGTTTTATATACACCCCTTTCTTTATTCGCGGAATACAAATGCCCAAGCACTGCTACCCAGGCAGTATTGTTATCGGTAGGGTGCAAAATAATTTTACCAATATGATGACTCTCGGGCAAGCCCAAGTATTGCCAATGTTTTCCATTGTCGGAACTTTTATATACGCCCACACCACTGTAGGAGGAACGGCTGCTGTTTACTTCACCTGTACCCACCCAAATGGTTTTCGTTTGGTCGGCTTGCCCTGGTGGAGGCCAGTGCACTGCAACATCTCCAATGGAAAATGCATCTTCCCTTTCAAAAATGGGTTGCATACTTTGGCCATTGGTATTGGTATAAAATAAGCCGCCGCTAGCATACGCAACATAAAATTCGGTGGGGTCGTAAGGGTTGGCTTCAATATCTACTACACGGCCATTCATTTGCACCGGACCGATATTTCGGAAATTGATATTTTTTAACAAAGAATTTTCTTCTAGTGCTTTCCTTTTTTGCAAACCATTCAGCCTGTCAGTTGCACTGGTAGCTTTGATTTGTGCCTGTAAGAAATTAACATTTAATAAAAAAAGGAAAATAGTAAATTTGGTAAGCAATAAGAGTTTCCTTTTGACCATTGCAAAGATTAAATTGTAAATCATATACAAAGAAATAAGTAGTAGAAGTGCAACTAACATATAAAAAAATTGATGATGAAATTAATTCCGACTAGCCAATATTTAAAAGTACTGCAATTCAGTTTATTGTTGGCAATAGGGACTTTGTTTTTGATGAACGGCCATGCGCAAAGCTTTCAGTTAACAGAGCAAGGCGATACGCTTAACCTGACTGATAGTAAAGGATTAAAACAGGGCAAGTGGATTATTCATGTGGATGAAATTAGGGGAGAGCCTGGTTATGAGGAAGAAGGGCTTTTCAAAAATGGCAAGAAAGAAGGAGTTTGGCGTGTTTATAATTTGAATAATGATTTGATTGGAATGGAAAACTATCGCTTTGGCGGTAAGGATGGCATTCAACAATATTTTACCTATCTGGGAGATATGGTTCGGGAAGAAAACTGGAAGGGATACAATCCCGATGCGCCCTATGATACCATTGATGTTTATGGTGCAGGCAATGGCGAAATCGTAGACCAGAAAATTGTAAAGGCGGAACAATACAGTGTAAAACATGGCGAATGGAAATATTTTGAACCGGGCTCTGGTCGATTGCTTAAATTAGAAAAATATGATCGGGGATTTCCAGTTGTAGCCAATGCTAATACCAAAACCCTTGCAGCGCCTGCAGAAAAGACTAAAAAAATAGACAAAACGCCTGAGATGTTAGAATGGGAGAAAAAAAATAAAGGCAAGAAAAAAGTTGTTCGAGACGGAAGAACGGGGGGATAATATATTTATCAGAAAAAAATAAGGGACTGCAAAGTCCCTTATTTTTTTAGTAAAGATTTATTTGATGGGAGTAATGCTTATAGCGCATCCTCCACCAGGTGCTAATGCTAAGCTTAATATCATTTTGCTGTCTACTACCTGTTTAGTTATTTTATACGCAGCAGGATTTTTTTCGTAATGTGCATCAGCTGCATCTGCATAAATAGTAGCATTGTATTTTTTTCCAGCGTCTAAAAAATTTAAATTAACAATAGCCGTTCTGCTATTTTCATTGGTGATGGCACCCACAAACCAATTATTTGTTCCTTTTGCTTTTCTTGCTTCGGTAATATACTCACCTGGTTCGGCCTCTAAATATTTACTATCATCCCAGTCTACTGCAACATCTTTAATGAATTGAAATGCATCCATTTTTTTCTCATAAATCTCTGGCATATCGGCAGCCATTTGTAAAGGACTACATATCGTAACATACAATGCCAATTGTTTAGCCAGGGTGGTATGGATGGTTTCTTTTTTATCCTTGTTCCAGTAATTTAATTCTAGCTGAAAAATACCAGGAGTATAGTCCATTGGTCCTCCCATAAATCTTGTAAAAGGGAAAATAGTTTCATGCCTGGGTTTATTGCCATCGCTCCACGCATTGAATTCCATGCCCCTAGCTGCTTCACTGGCCAACCAGTTAGGATAGGTTCTACTCAACCCTGTTGGACGAACTGGTTCATGTGCATCTAGCATGATTTTATAGCTCGCTGTTTTTTGAGCTACTCTAACATAATGATTTACCATCCACTGTCCGTCGTGGTGCTCACCTCTTGGAATAATATGTCCTACATAGCCAGTCTTTACGGCGTCATAGCCAAATTTTTTCATGAAGCGAAAGGCCGTATCCATTTGTCTTTCGTAATTGGTTACTGAGCCAGAGGTTTCATGGTGCATGATCAATTTTACTTTTTTGGAAGCAGCATATTTTTGTAAACCTTTTACATCAAAGTCGGGGTAAGGGGTTACAAAATCAAAAACATTCTCTTTGAATTGACCGAACCAATCTTCCCATCCTACATTCCATCCTTCTACTAGCACACCATCAAATCCATTTTTTGAAGCAAAATCAATATAGCGTTTAACGTTGGCCGTTGTAGCGCCATGTTTGCCTGTAGGCTTTAGGTTATTCGCATCAAAATTGGTTGCGTTCTGACTGCCCGCATAGTCCCAAGTAGATTTGCCTACATGCATTTCCCACCATATGCCAACATACTTAGTGGGTTTAATCCAGCTAGGATCTTTAATTACTGAAGGGTCGTTTAAATTTAAGATGGTATGGGAGGCTAATATATCCGTTGCTTTATCAGAAACGATGATGGTTCTCCAGGGAGTTTTAGCCGGTGTTTGTAAATAGGCTTTATTACCCAATGCATCTGGTACAAGGGTAGAGGTAAGCGTATAATTGCTTTTGTCTATCATTAAATTCATAGCCGGATAATTAACCAAGGCCGCTTCGTGAATATTAATATAAAGACCTTCTGCTGTTTTTAACATTAATGGAGTTTGTACCGCATTTTTGTCAATGAACTGGTGGCCATAAATGTTTGCGCCATATTTAGGGTCTTCTGCGTCTACTTCATTTAAGTTACTTACTACTGGGCTAAATTCATTGCTATCATAATCGCCCGGAATCCAGAATGCTTTGTGATTGCCTGTCAAATGAAATTGAGTGGATTCATCTGAAACAATAAAATGTTGTATGGTTGATTGTTCTGGAAATTCATAGCGGAATCCTACACCATCATCAAATACTTTAAATACAATATTGTATACAATTGGATTTGCATTTTTTTGGGTAAGCTTTACCGTTAGTTTATTGTAATTGTCTCTGATTTCATTTACATCTCCCCAAACAGGCTTCCAGGTGGTATTGCTGGAAGTTTCATCAATGGATAGAATGCTAAGATTGTTGCTCAGGGTAGGGTAAACAATCAAATTCAATGTTTGCTTAAGGTCTAGCCCCAGAGAAGAGGCTAACATCACTGGCTTTGATTGAAAATTCACTTCATACATGGGTTGGCCTTTGTCACCTAGCCAAAAGCCAAGTGATATTTTTTTATTTGGAGAATTAACGATGGTTTTGTTTTGAGCAAAATTTGTTTGAGTAAGCAATAGTGCCAATAGCACTAAGAGCCATTTTTTGAAAAGCATAGCGTTGTGTTTTTAGATAGTAAATGTATCACTTATTGTGTAGGCGATATGCCATTATTTTTCGGGGTAGAAAAACCTTTTGAAATAGAGGAGTTGATAGGGGATGGAGTTTTTCCAATAGTCCCAATTGTGTTCTCCTGGGCGTTCTGTATAGGAATGGGGAATACCCAGACTATTCATTTTTTGATGTAAGTGTCGGTTGCCTTCGATGAAAATATCTTTATTGCCACAATCAAAAATTATTTTCACTGAAGTATTAGTGTATTGCTCAATCAGGTTAATCACCGTCATATCATGCCAGTTGGCGGCATTGGTAATTGTATCACCAATTCTTTGCATGATTTCGAATTTGGATTTGCTTTGGCCAAGATCCACACCTCCACTTATACTACCTGCTGCTCCAAAAATATTGGGGTGCTTCAAGGCAAGATATAAAGCACCATGGCCACCCATACTTAATCCCGTAATGGCCCTTCCTTTTTTATCGGCAATAGTACGGTAATGGCTGTCAATAAATTGAATGAGTTCTACAGTAATATGTGTTTCGTAACGATAGTTGCTGTCGATTGGACTATCAAAATACCAACTGCCAATATTGCCATCGGGACATACAATAATGGTTTGGTTATCGTCTGCATAGTTTTTAAGTGCGGGTACTCTAATAATCCAATTGCTATAAGTGCCACCATATCCATGTAGGAGGTAAACCACTGGGAATATTTTTTTCTTTTGATTATACGAATTGGGTTTGATCACTACTGCCTTGATAATTTTGTGCATTGATGTACTATTGATTAGTACGGTGTCTACGGTGCCTGCATGAATTTTACTGATAAAGAAAATCATACAGCAAAAGGGCAGTAGTATTTTTTTGATAGTGGTTGTTAGCGACAACATATAAATCAATTTGAAGATTTAAAAAAACCTGTAAGCTTTTCAAACTTACAGGTTTTATAGAAAAAGAAGCACATTAATTTTTTATCTCTCTCTGCATTGGATTGCCACTGCCGCCTGCACCACCTCTAGGGCCTCTTCCTCCTCCTCCTCCTCCGCCTTTGAATAATTGAAATTTACTCGGAGTGCTAATAGCAGGCCAGCTGTTGTTTCTTTCATTGATGTCGGCAGTTTCCCTCATGGGATCCAATTTAATGCTCACCACTTCCTGGTTTTTAATAAATGCCTTTGTTACTTTGTTTTCATTCTTTCTCCAAATTTGAACAGGAATGCGATCTATTTCCTTGCTGCCATCTTTATAAGTCCATTCAATGATGATGGGCATTACCAATCCTCCTTTATTGCTAAAGGTTAATTCGTATACATTCTTATTACCGGCCAATGCCATTTTTTGTTCTGTTGTAAAAGTATCTATAACAGCTGCAGGAATAGTAATTTCTACAGGTGTGCTATCTACTTTTGCTAACCCACGATCGTAGTTCCAGTAAAAATCTCTTAGAGAAAGATCTGCATCAGTAGCAAATACTATTTGTTTGTCTTCTTTGTTTCTTATTTTGCTGATATCTTCAAATGAATTCAAATTAGGTTTGCTCAAAGTTTGTTTGATTACATTATTGCCAGCATTCATTCTAGGTGCAACAGCTTCTGTATTTAAGACAGCCCATTTAACAGTGTCTAAAGAAATATCTACAGGGTCTGTATTGTAAAACCAACCGCGCCAGAACCAATCTAGGTCTTCTCCGCTGGCATCTTCCATTGTTCTGAAAAGATCAGCTGGTGTTGGATGTTTGAATGCCCATCTTCTAGCATATTCTTTAAAGGCATAATCAAAATTGGTTCTGCCTATAATGGTTTCTCTAAGAATATTTAAGCCAGTAGAAGGTTTGCTATAGGCATTCGGGCCAAACTGTGCAATGTTTTCGCTATTGGTCATAATGGGCTCCAATTGGTCCTTCGGTAGTTTCATGTAATCCACGATCTTATAAGCAGGCCCTTTGCTTACAGGGAATTTATTATCCCATAATTCTTCGGCGAGGTATTCACAGTAAGAATTCAATCCCTCATCCATCCAAGTCCATTGCCTTTCATCGCTGTTGATAATCATCGGAAAGAAATTATGCCCAACTTCATGAATCACTACACCCAACATGCCATTCTTTGTGCCTTCGCTATAGGTGCCATCTTTTTCACACCTGCCGAAATTGAAACAAATCATCGGATACTCCATACCGTTAGCTGCTTCCAAACTTTGGGCTACAGGGTAGGGGTAAGGGATGGTGAAGTGAGAATAAGTGCGAATGGTATGTGCTACGGCCTTGGTGCTGAATTTTCTATAGAGGTTATAGGCTTCTTTTCCATAAGCACTCATGCACATCACTTTTTTACCTTCTACGTTTATTGGCATGGCATCCCAAACAAATTTTCGGCTACTGCCCCAAGCAAAATCACGCACCATATCTGCTTTGAAAATCCATGTTTTTTTACTGTTAGATTTGGCTTTTTCTCTTGCAGTAGCTTCTGCCAAGGTTACGACTTCTGTAACATCCTTGGCCTTTTGCGCTTTGTTCCATCTATTTAATTGTGCTGGACTTAATACAGCTGCATAGTTTTGACATTGGCCAGTGCCCATTACTACATGGTCTGAGGGCACTGTCATGGAAACTTTGAAATTACCAAAGGTCAAAGCAAACTCACCACTTCCTACAAATTGATGATTTTGCCATCCTTGAAAATCACTGTATACACAAAGTCGAGGATACCATTGAGTCATGGTGAATAGATAGTTGCCATCTTCTGCAAAATACTCATACCCGCCACGTCCACCCAAGGTCATACGGTCAGGGATATAATAATACCAGTCAATTTTAAAGATGAATTGTTGGCCTGGTTTTAATACAGTTGGCAACTCAACACGCATCATGGTTTTATTGATGGTATATTTTAAATCCTTGCCATTGGCATCTGTTATTTTTACTATTTTATCTCCGAATTTATCCGTCTTATCTTCTGCTGCAAAACTGCCTTCCCCATAGCGCTGTTGCATGGTGCTACTGCTTTGATAACCCGAATTGTCATTTTTACTATGTTGGTTTTCGTCCAGTTGAATCCATAAATATGTAAGCTGATCCGGACTATTATTAAAATAAGTCAAGGTCTCTTTCCCATTCAAGCGAAGGTCTTTTTCATCCAATTCGCAAACAATATCATAATCGCATCTTTGTTGCCAGTACTTTGGCCCTGGAGCCCCGCTGGCTGTGCGGTATTCGTTAGGTGTAGGCAGGATGGTGCCTAATTGTTCAAAGCGATTGCCATGATTGCTTCCAGGGTTGTTGCGTATATCCTGCGCTTGCACACAGCTAAAAGACAATACCAAAAAAGCAAAAGCGATTAATTGTTTCATTTGTTTTTTTTAATAGTGATCGTTTCGGTTTATTATATGATAATTTGTACGAAAGTATTTTTAAAATGGCCATCTATCCATCATCATCCTGAAGGCTAAGTAAAAGCTGAATATATTGATGCTCCAAACCCACCATTTTCGTTTGATTGCAAATTTGGTATTCCAAAACAGGTTTAAAAATACATTCAATTTTGTCACAAATAGCAGACTTATCAATAAAATGATTATTACTACTACAACTTGACCCGCCTCCAAGCCAATATTGAAGCCAAACAAACTCCAACCAATTTGCTGGTCCTTTGCCATCATAAAACGAATGGTATTGGCAAAGCCCATTCCATGAATCAAGCCAAATACTAGTGCCATTAAATAGTTGAATCGCAGATTCTTGGCATCGTACTCTCTTTGTGCGAGATTGAAAACTGCGGTACATACAATGGTGCAAGGAATCAGGAATTCTACCCATTTGTCTGGTATTCGTATAATTTCATACACTGCCAACGCTAGGGTGAGAGAATGTCCGATGGTAAAAGCAGTTACCAATACGAGCACTTGCCTCCAGTTTTTAATCAAGTAAATGGAAGAGAGTACCAAGATAAACAAAAGATGATCCAATGCCTCCCAACTAATGATATGTTCCCATCCAGTGGAAAAGTAAAATTTAAAATCTCCCATGTTGGTTTTAAAAATAAAGCAGACTTTTGTATTCACGAAATATAATCAATCAATGGTAACAATATTATTTAAGTGGCTAATCTGCCTAATTCCATTTACGGGTCAGTTAGTGAACCCAGCCAGTAAATTATCCTGCCTGCATCCGGTTTTTATGAGTGTTACCGAAATAGAACACAATGCCAGTGCCAAGCGCCTGGAAGTTAGCTGTAAGATTTTTACAGATGATTTTGAAAAAACTTTGCGTACAAAATATAAAGGTACCGTGGATCTTATTCATCCTGCCAATAAGTTGGCCATGGATAAATTGGTAAGTAATTATGTTTTACAGCACCTTCAAATTGTGGCGGATGGAAAACCAGTAAACCTACAATTTATTGGATATGAAATTATAGAAGAAGGCGTAGTGAGTTATTATGAATCAGCAGCTATTAATGCTGTAAAAAAATTGGAAATAACGGATACTATTTTATATGAATATAAAGCAGAACAAATCAGTATCATACATGTCATTGTAGGCGGAGAGCGGAAAAGTATCAAATTGAATAATCCTGAGGCTAAAGCAATATTACAATTCTAATTTTCTTCTAGTTCTTCCTTTATTTTGTCCGATAGGTTCACTAATAATTTATCAATCCGCTGTCCGTCCATATCAATAATTTCGAAACTAAATCCTCTCCATTCGAAAGTTTCTCCAGTAGCTGGTATGTGTTCTAATTCGTGTAAAACAAAGCCAGCCAATGTGTCAAAATCATGGTCGTCTTGATTCATCCAATCTGTTTTGTCGAACCTGCTTAGGAAATCATAAAAAGGAATTTGTGCATCTACCAAAAAGCTACCATCCGTTCTTTCTACAATTTCATATTCATCCTGGCCAGTCTGGGGAACATCTCCCACAATTGCTTCCATGATATCGTTCAATGTTATCATTCCTTCCAGTGTGCCATATTCATTAACAATAAAACAGGAGTGAATCTTAGTATCCTTAAATTTTTCTAATAATTGATAAGCAGTGTTGTTTTCCGGCACGAATAAAGCAGGCTTCATAATATCTTTTAGTATCACAGTAGAAGGAGCTTTCAATAGGTCTTTGATATTGATGATGCCTTTGATTTCATCCACTGTTTCATCGCAAACTGGATAACTTGAATAGATAATGTCTACAAATTTTTCCTTCACAGATTGAACCGTGTCTTGCATCGATAACCAGATAATATCTGTTCGATGGGTCATGAGAGAAGTAATATTTCTATCTCCTAAGTGGAATACTCTTTCAATAATTTCTTTTTCCTCTTCCTCAATAGTGCCATATTCGCTACCTTCTGTAATCATGGCCTTGATTTCTTCTTCTGTTACTGCGCTGTCGGTTGCTTTTTTGATATTGAATAATTGGAAAAACAGGTTGCTGGTTTTATTGAGTAACCAAACAATGGGGTAGGTAACGCCAGATAAAAAATTCATGGGACCGGCTACAATTCTGGCAATTTTTTCTGCCCTGAGCATGCCCATCCTTTTAGGAATTAATTCTCCAACAATGATGGATAAAAAAGTTACGAGAATTACTATGAGTACAGTTGAAATGGTATTAGCATAGGGTTTAAAAGCATCTACTTGTTCAATGAAAGGCCTTAGGTGCTCACTGAATTTTTCTCCCGAGTACACACCCGTTAGGATGGCAATGAGTGTGATAAATATCTGTGCAGTGGAAAGAAATTTTTCTGGATTTTCAGCTAGATAGAGTGCAGCCTTTGCTTTTTCATCTCCTTTATTCGCCATGGTTTCCAATCTTGCCTTTCTGGCACTTACCAGGGCAATTTCACTCATTACAATGAGCCCGTTAAAAATAATCAGCAGTAATAAAATTAAAATCTCTATCATGTATTGGTTGCAAAAATGATTGTAATGCTTTTTTGATTTAAAAAGCGGTCCATTGGAACTAGAGGGTTACCGCTTGGTTCCTGGTTAATCCATAGTTCCGGTTGAAAATTTTTCCAGACAAATATCCGATTAATATTCCAATAACGGCGCCAGCAGCAATATCTATGGGATAATGCACCCCAACATAGATTTGAGCGAACCCAATTAAGGCGGCCCATGCTATAAACAGATAGGTCCATTTTCCCCATCGTTTTTTCAGCGTTAAGTGAAGGAAAAGGCCGATAGCAAAATGGTTGGTAGCATGCGAAGAAGTAAAGCTACTACTCTGCGGCTTGTACGCTACTAATACCTGTATCCAACTGCTGAAATCGGGGTTATTGCAGGGCCTTAGTCTGATAATATTGTGTTTAATTAGGTCACTGCTAATGTAATTCGCTACAATGGCGGTGCAGGCAGCAAAGGCAATCCACCACCAGCAATTCTTTTTGTAATTGATAGTAATGACCAAAATTAGAAATAAATAAAGGGGTACCCAGGTGATGGAATTACGCATGGTTGGCATCATCCAATCAAAAAATTCATTGCTTAAGTTATTATTGATGAATTTGAAAAGAAGATGGTCGATATGTATAATTTGCTGGAGCATGCGCTGCAAAAGTAATATTCTTTCAAGCAATACAGTTGGGGAGGGCTTTAATTTGTTAGGGAACTTCCATCGAAGGGTGTAAATAGTTAAATAAATGGTTTAATTCAGCTCCACAAAGCCACAGAAAAATAATTCGCATAACTTAGCGCTTGCATCAAAAAAACTGGGATGTTATTTTTTAAAAAGATACCCAAATTGCTTCGTTGGATACTGTCAATCTGGACTGTTTTTATCCTATTGATGACCACTGGGAGGTTGATTTTTTTCTGGAAATACAATGCGGCTAATATTCCATTTAGTGGGAAGGCTTTTTTGTTGGGGCTGCGTTTTGATGCTCGGTATGCAGGTGGTTTAGCGCTGCTGATGCTACTGCTCACAGCCCTTCCTATTTTACATCCATTTAAGCATAAAAAAGCAGGAAGGTTTTGGAATATTTTGCTGACACTATCAATGTCCATTAGTTTTCTTTTTTATGCCATCGACTTTTATCATTACGATTACTTGCACCAACGACTCAATGCCACCGTATTAAATTATTTGCAGGATGCAGGCATTTCATTTACGATGATGTGGCAAACCTACCCATTGCTTAAGATTTTTATTTTGCTCCTTTTGCTGGCCATAGGAATTAGCCTTTTCTTCGCTGCCCTATTAAAACGTTACCAGGCAGAAGAAAGTTTCTATAAACGGTCCAATATTCCCGTGGTGATTTTTGCATTTTTGTTTTTCGCCTATTCTGTGGTGGGAAATATTATCTATAAGCCTGGCCAATATCCATTGCGTTGGAGTGATGCTTTTACATTTAATAATGATTTTAAATCGCAATTGGCACTTAATCCATTCCAGAGTTTCTTCAGCACTTTACAATTCAGAACGGCTGCACCCAATACGGAAAAAGTAAGGTCATACTATCGTTTAATGGCGCAACAATTGGGGGTAGAGCAAAAAGACTCATTGCAATTGAATTTTAGGCGCGATTATAAAGTAACGGATACCTTTACACGTAAACCAAATGTGGTATTGGTAATCTGTGAAAGTTTTAGTGCCTATAAAAGTGGATTGTATGGCAACCCCTTGAATACAACACCCTTTTTCAAGACGATGGCCGAAAAAGGGGCCTTCTATGAAAAATGTTTTACGCCAGCCTATGGTACCGCTCGTGGGGTATGGTCCACCATCACTGGTATTCCAGATGTGTCTAATCCTTCAACCGCCAGCCGCAATCCCAATGCAGTAGACCAACAAACCATTATCAATGATTTTAAGTATAATAATTTTTATTTTATTGGTGGTAGTGCCACCTGGGCCAACTTGCGGGGATTATTAACCAATAATATCAATGGCCTGCATTTATATGAGCAAGGTAGTTTTAGTGCAGGAGATATTGATGTATGGGGTATTAGTGATAAAAACCTTTTTCTCGAAGCTAATAAGGTTTTGCGAGCCGAGAAAGATCCTTTCTTTGCGGTGATTCAAACAGCCGATAATCACCGTCCTTATACCATACCAAAGGAAGATAGAGTTGAATTTAAAATGCTTGAATTTCCAAAAGACAGTTTAAGAAAATATGGCTTTGATACCAATGAGGAGATGAATGCTTTTCGCTATACCGATCATTGTTTTCAAAAATTTATGGAAGCTGCTTCCAAAGAGGCTTATTATGACAATACTATTTTTGTCTTTGTAGGCGATCATGGTATTAGGGGCAATGCGGCCAATATGTTTCCTGCCGTTTGGACACAACAGGGACTTACCTGCGAACACGTGCCCTTATTGTTTTATGCACCCAAATTAATAGCCCCTCGAAAAGTATCCGAAATTTGTAGTCAGGTAGATATTTTGCCCAGCATCGCAGGGCTGGCCAAAATAAACTATTCGAATAATAGTTTTGGCAGAAATTTATTTGATACCAACCGCATTGGTATAAAGCCAGTTTCTTTTATAATAGATCATGATAATCATAGTATTGGCGTGATAAATGAGGCCTACTATTTTGTGAAATCTATCGATGGCAAAAAGCAGGAAATGTACTCGATTACAAATAATGACCCGATAATATATTCTCCTGCAACGATTTCCCTAAAAGCTCACCTCGATAGCATGACAACGGCTTATTATGAAACCGCTAAATACCTCTTGTATAATAATAAGAAAAAATAGTTTTGACTCATAGGGAGTTTAAACTGCTTAGGAGTATTCAAAGGGCAATTAGAAATAAGGCTTAATACTCAGAGCTTTCTTATATTCGCATAGTTTATCAAGCTGAAGATGCAATCAACTTTCAAAAGGATACCTAAAACTATTCAATGGATCATGAGATTATTCCTGATCTATATTTGCATGTTTACGGCATTCCGATTTGCAACAGCTATTTTTTTTAAGCCTGCCGATACAAGGGTGATTGAATTAGTTCCTTCATTTTGGTTGGGTTTAAAATATGACCTTCGATGGATTGCTATCGTGCTTTCTCCAATTATAGTGTTATCCATTTATAAAAAGTTTTCCCCGTTTCATTCTTTAAAAAACAAAAAGACTTGGACTATTTATTTGGCCATTATTACCCTTGTCATTATGTTTTTTTATGGGGCTGATTTTGGCAATTTCAGTTACAATCATACAAGAATTAGTGCCAGTGCATTGAATTTTAAAGACGACCCATATGAAATGTTCAGGATGGTTTGGGAATCTTATCCCGTAATATGGATTTTGGTGGGATTAGGGTTCGCCGTTTTTATAGCAGCGGGTTTTTTTAGAAGAAGTCATGATCATGTCCACCACAAAAGCAACTTGCATAAATTTGAATACAAACGTCGCTGGTATTTAGTTGGGTTATTATTGATGTGTTGGTTTATTTTTGGTTTCCCGCAATTCAAACCTTTAAATCGTCAGGATGCTTATCGGCTGAACGATAATTTTAAGAGTTACTTGGCTTTGAATCCGTTTCAAAATTTTATCACTACTTTAAAATATCGTACACCAGATTTTAATACAAGTGGGGCCGCTAAGTATTATGATGTAATGGCCGATTACTTGCAATTAGATTCGGCTACTAAGGCCTCTAAAACCTATCAGCGAATCGTAATGCCGAATGGCAAAAGTTTAGAAAGCAATCCCAATGTTGTACTCGTATTATGTGAAAGCTTTAGCATGTATAAAAGTAGCATGAGCGGGAATAAGCTCAATGCAACTCCCTATTTCAATAGCCTATGTGAAAAAGGAATTTTCTTCGACAAATGTTTTACACCCACCTTTGGAACAGCTCGAGGATTATTTGCTACTATTACTGGTATTCCAGATGTACAAATGGCAAAGTTTTCGTCACAGAATCCTGAGGCGGTACATCAAAAGTCCATCATCAATAGTTTTGAGGGATATAATAAATATTATTTTATTGGGGGGAGAAGTCAATTTAATAATTTCAAAGGGTTAATGGGGAATGTAAATGATATTGATATTTATGAAAAAGGAAAATATCAATCACCCGAAATCAATGTATGGGGTATCAGCGACCGCAATCTTTTTAAAGAAGCAAATACTGTCTTAGGTAAGGAAAATAAACCCTTTTTTGCAATAATACAAACAGCCCATAACCATCGTCCCTTCATGTTGCCACCGGATGAAAAAGAATTTACTTGCCCAGTAATAGATATTGACAGCTTGAATAAATATGGCTTCGATAGTCAAGCAGAATTTGAAGCATTTTCTTATACTGATTTTTGTTTTAAACAATTTATTGAGGGGGCTAAAAAGCAAACTTATTTTGGTAATACGATTTTTGTGTTCATAGGCGATCATGGTGTAGAGGGGGAAGCAGGCGCGATGTATCCTAAAGCATGGACTTCGCAAAGGCTCAGTGACGAACATGTACCTTTATTATTTTATGCACCTGCTTTATTAGAGCCTGCCCGACATTCCTTTGCTATGTCGCAAATCGATTTATTGCCTACACTGGCGGGAATGTTGCATCAAACATATTCCAATGCAGGTATTGGTAGAGATGTGCTCAATCGACAGGATATACTTCATGCAGCATTTATTATCCATCACGACGAAGCCAATATCGGCATTGTAACGGATGATTATTACTATATCAAGAACTTGAATATTAGCAAAGAAGACCTGGTGCCTGTAAAGGAAAATCTTCCACCGCTTAGTCCCGCTCAATCGGATTCTATCAAGCGAAAGCTCTCTGTACTAGCTACTACCATCTACGAAACAGGTAAATGGATGTTGGTGAATAATAAATAATTCGCTTGCAGAAACCCATTTGAAAGATTATATTTATACAAATTACTAGTATGGGAAAAAATATTATTGCAGCCTGTCTGCTTCTATTCTTTTTTGGAGAAATTGCTAAAGCGGATATAGTGGTGCCAGGCGAAATCAACCGGCAGTTTCAAATTAGTAATTTGAACAAATATCCAGGCTACAGTTTCTATTACATTTATCAGGGTTATTCCTATAATATGGGCTATCATCCAGGAAAGCCTGATACCACTCTTGTGGAGGGGGTGCAATCCTATTTTGTAAGTTCAAGAGGAAATGACCAATCCCCCTTGTTGGCCTTGTCTAAGGATAGTAGTCAATGGTATGTATCTACTGTATCCATGGGAGGCATATCAAATGTTAACCCGAGTATTCAATCTATTGTAGATCTGTTTGAAATAAAAGGCATCGAAAAAGGGATAGTACGATTGAAAAAAATAAAAGAATTGATTACCTATAAAAATGGAAAAAAAACGGAGCAATTAGTGGGGGGTAATTTTTTAAATGGAACAGGGTTTACCAATGGGATGGCCATTGTGTCAATGGTAGCATTGGTATTATTAATCTTTTTGTTTTTTAGGGTGAAAGGGAAACCTAAATATGTGCAATTGACTACCTGATTTTTTTTGCAATCATAATAAGCCTGGGCGATTTTCTGATATCATATGCAGAAAAATTATAGTCTCCAAATACTTCCTGAATCTGCATATTCTGATAGGAAAACATTTCTGTAAAATCGCCTAAAGAAAATTTGGCTACTTGTTCAGTATATTCCAGTGGACTTTCTAAGGATTCATCTTCTACCACTATTTTTTTATAAAAATAGTTTTCATCCAGCCATTTGGTGATGATGAAATTTATGCCCTCTATTTGTTTTTCGGTTTGGTATACTAAATGGTCTTCTGCATAGTGAACATTCAGGTAGTCCATCACAAAGTAGCCGCCTGGCCGAATTGATTGTGCAATGGTACGAATGGCATTGTCATTTTCCCGTGTGGTTTTAAAATAACCGAAGCTGGTAAAAAAATTAAATGCGTAGTCGAAATAATTAATCCAAAAGGGGAGGCGCATATCATGTTGGTAAAAATTCAAATGGTCATTCGCCGACTCGAGTGCTTCTTTGATACTATCGGCACTCAAATCAATGCCAGTAATATCATATCCCTTTTCTGCCAGATGAATTGAATGCCTGCCTTTGCCACAGGCTACATCTAGCATCCTTGCACCGGCTATTGGCTGTAGATATTCAATTAATTTGCTGATGAAATTAGCAGCTTCCTGCTCGTCCCTTTTGAAATAAAGTAAATGATAGTAAGGGGTGTTGAACCAATCTTTAAACCATTGTTGCTGCATGCCGCAAAGGTAATGAACTAGCCTTTATCCTGTATCTGCTATTAATGAGTTGATTGCGTTAACTGCTCTGCCAAGTCTTTTGTATCTTTGTGACCCCTAAATAATAAGTGTAATGACATTGATAAAAAGCATTTCCGGCATCAGAGGTACAATAGGAGGGAAAACAACTGAGAACTTAACCCCTTTGGACATAGTAAAATTTGCAGCCGCTTACGGCACTTGGCTAGCATCGTCATCCGAAAATAAAAAAGTAATTATAGGACGGGATGGGAGAATGAGCGGTGCAATGGTTAGTCAATTGGTAGCCAATACACTTTTAGCACTGGGATGGGATGTTATTGATCTTGGATTAAGTACTACTCCTACGGTAGAAATGGCAGTGCAAATGCAAGGCGCTGCAGGCGGTATTATACTAACTGCCAGCCATAATCCAAAGGAATGGAATGCGCTAAAATTATTGAACCATCGAGGCGAATTTATTAGTGCCGAAGAAGGACAATTAATTTTGTCCATTGCAGAGAAGGAAGCATTCGATTTTTCTGCTGTTGATAAATTAGGCAGCTATCAATTGGATACAACCTCTTTAGATCAACATATTGAAAAGGTATTGCACTACCCACTCGTGGATGTGGCTGCAATTAAAAAAGCCCAATTCAAAATTGTAGTAGATGCCGTAAATAGTTCAGGGGCCATTGCAGTGCCTGCATTGTTAAAAGCATTGGGCGTTAAAGAAGTTACAGTATTAAATGCTGAAGTGAATGGAAAATTTGCACACAACCCAGAGCCATTGCCCGAGCATTTAACAGCCTTGAGTAATGAAGTAGTAAAACTAAATGCCGACTTAGGAATTGCAGTAGATCCAGATGTAGATAGGCTTTGCTTTGTATGTGAAGATGGTAGTATGTTTGGCGAAGAATATACCCTAGTGGCAGTGGCGGATTATGTGTTGAGTAAAAAGAAAGGGAATACAGTGAGCAATATGTCTTCTACAAGAGCATTAAAAGATGTTACCTTGAAACATGGTGGATTGTATTTTCCCAGTGCTGTGGGGGAAGTAAATGTGGTTAATAAAATGAAAGCAGTGGATGCTGTAATTGGGGGAGAAGGTAATGGCGGTATTATTGTTCCCGACTTGCATTACGGTAGAGATGCTTTAATTGGTATCGGTTTGTTCTTAACTCATTTGGCTCAACAAGAGAAAACAATTAAACAATTGCGCAATACATATCCGGATTATTTTATTAGCAAAAATAAAATTGCCCTGCAAAAAGAAACAGATGTTTTACAGATCTTCGATAAGATAAAGGCCAAGTATAAGAATCAACCCATCAATACAGAAGATGGATTGAAAATTGAATTTGATACCGATTGGGTGCATCTTCGGACAAGCAATACAGAGCCTATAATTAGAATTTATGCGGAAAGTAATTTTGAAACAACTGCCGATAACATCGCAAAAAGATTGATGCAGGATATTGGAGAAATGGCTTAGTATTTAGAAGTTTTAAAAATAGGATTTTGAACATCAATATATTTTTTTAAAATACTCAGTGATCAATACTCAGTAGGTATGAATACAAATAGAATTTATTTTGACAATGCTGCCACCACATCCTTGGATCCACATGTGTTGGAAAGCATGATGCCTTATTTGACCAATAAATTTGGCAATCCATCTTCTATTTATTCCTATGGTAGAGAAACCAGGATGGCCATTGAAGCGGCAAGAAAATCAGTGGCTAAATTACTAAACGCTCATCCTGCTGAAATCTTTTTTACCAGTGGTGGAACAGAGAGTAGCAATACCGCTATCCATGCAGCAGTCAATGATTTGGGTTGTCGGCATATCATAACTTCTTCAATTGAACATCATGCTGTTTTGCATACTGTTGAAAATTTAGGGACACAAGAACGCGCTAAAGTTAGTTATGTAAAATTGTTGTCAGACGGACATATCGATTTAGAAGATTTGGAAAGATTATTGGCTTCATCTGAGTCGAAATCACTGGTAACACTCATGCATGCCAATAATGAAATTGGCAATATGTTGGATATGCAGGCAACTGGTAATTTGTGCAAATTGTACAATGCTATCTTCCACAGCGATACGGTACAAACAGTAGGGCATTTCCCCTTTGATTTACGCAATACACCGGTGCATTTCATTACAGGCGCTGCTCATAAATTCCATGGGCCCAAGGGAGTGGGCATTTTATACATCAATGAAAATGTGAAAATAAAACCATTTATGCATGGTGGGGCACAAGAAAGGAATATGCGGGCAGGTACCGAAAATTTATATGGTATAGTTGGATTTGCAAGCGCTTTAGAAATGGCTACCAAACGTTACGAAGAAGACAGTGCCTTTATTGGATCATTAAAACATTATATGCATGATGAATTGTGCAAGCAATTTCCAGGTATTACTTTTAATGGCGATGTTTTAGGTAAAAGTTTATATACGGTACTGAATGTAAGTTTTCCCAAAACAGAAAAATCCGAAATGCTTCTTTTCAATTTGGATATTAATAATATTTGCGCCAGTGGTGGTAGCGCCTGTACAAGTGGTGCAGATCAAGGCAGCCATGTAATTAGAGCCATTAATAATAATCCTAATCAGGTAACCGTTCGGTTTAGTTTTAGTCGTCACAATACCAAGCCACAGGTAGATGAAGTCATAAGTAAGCTAAAAGAACTAATTTAATCATCCATTTTAAATGCAATAGGCATTAACCGTTCAATCATTGAACGCATTGCTTATTTTTGTCCTTTCATGCAAATACCCTGCACCGATATTGAACTGGCGCTGTTAAAAAAAATAGCCTTGGCAGCGAAGGAACTAAACGTTCCCTGTTATGCTATTGGCGGATTTGTGAGGGATAAATTAATCGGAAGAGCTACCAAAGACGTCGATATAGTTTGTGTTGGCGATGGAATTGTTTTGGCCGAAAAAGTAGCTGGCATGTTTTTCCCTAAACCAGAAGTTCATTTTTTTAAAAATTTTGGTACTGCACAAATCAAAACCGCTCAAATGGAAATTGAATTTGTGGGTGCTAGAAAAGAGAGCTACGATTTTTCCAGTAGAAAGCCGGCAGTAGAAAATGGCAGCATTGAAGACGATCAGAACAGAAGAGATTTTACTATTAATGCGTTGGCCATTAGTTTAAATGAACAAGACTACGGACAACTAATCGATCCATTCAATGGTATCTTAGATCTGCAGAATAAAATTATTAAAACACCATTGGAGCCAGGTATCACTTTTAGTGATGACCCCCTAAGGATGATGAGGGCCATTCGGTTTTCGGCTCAATTGCAATTTACCATTGAAGCAAACACTTTGGAAGCGATTGCCCAATATGCTGAAAGAATTAAAATTGTAAGTAGTGAAAGAATTGCTGATGAATTGAATAAAATTTTGTTGACTGCAAAGCCATCGATTGGTTTCGACCTATTATTTAAAACCGGGTTGCTAGATATTATTTTCCCTGCATTTGCTCAATTGTCTGGAGCGGAATATATTGATGGGCATGGACACAAGGATAATTTCTATCACACTTTACAAGTAGTAGATAATATCTGTAAAAATACAGATGACCTTTGGTTGCGCTGGGCCGCCGTATTACACGATATAGCAAAACCAGCTACCAAAAAATTTGAAGAAGGGCATGGTTGGACGTTTCATGGCCATGAAGTAATAGGGGGAAGAATGGTGCCCAAAATATTTACCAAACTTCGGTTGCCACAAAATGAAAAAATGCGTTTTGTTCGCAAAATGGTAGAACTACATCTTCGCCCTATAAGTTTGACCAAAGAAAATATCACCGACAGCGCAATACGAAGATTATTGTTTGATGCTGGTGATGATTTTGAAGCATTGATGACATTGTGTGAAGCAGATATCACTAGCAAAAACAAACAAAAGGTAAAACGATATTTAGAAAATTTTGAAATGGTTAGGGCAAGATGTGCAGAAGTGGAAGAAAAGGATCATTTACGCAATTGGCAACCACCTATTACTGGTGAAATGATTATGGAAACCTTTGGACTGCCTCCCTCTAAAGAAGTAGGCCTTATCAAAGACGCTATTCGCAATGCTATTTTGGACGGAGACATTGAAAACAATCTGGCAGCAGCCACTCAATTGATGCTGGATAAAGCAACCGAAATGGGCCTTAAAACCCGGCCTTGACAGCACAAGGCTATTTTTTATTTCTAACAACAGAATCACTAATTTTACAGTATGGCAATATTAAAGTTTAGAGCTTATTGGGAAGATGATGACAGCATATACAGAGATGTGGTAATCAAGCATACCCAAACATTTTTTGACCTGCATTTGGCCATTCTTAAAAGTTTTGAGTTTGATAGCCAACACAAAGCTACTTTCTATCGAAGCAACGATCAGTGGCAACGGGGTAGAGAGATTTCTATTGAAGTTTATGATAAGGTCTATATAGTTGATCCATTGATAATGGGGGATACTACTATTGGTTCAGAAATAAAGGATCCTAATCAGAAGTTTATTTATGAATATGATTTTAATAAGTATTGGCATTTTATGGTAGAACTTATTAATGTAGACAAAGAGGGGAATAAAAAATTAGAATATCCTACTTGTATACGTAAGGAAGGTATTGCGCCATCTCAATATGGTACCAAGGGGCTGGTGGATAGTCGATTGGCAGAAATGGAAGAGAAATATGATTTGCAACCCGATGCATTAAGTGATGGCTTTGGTACGGAGGGCGATCCGGAAGATGAAAGTGAGGCCGATCCAGAAGAAGAAATATCTTCTGATGAAGCCAATGATGGGTTCTAAAATTTTCAGTTCAATAAAATGTTGGGCTCTTCATCAGCCTAAACAACTACATGAATAAAACTTGCATCATTATTTGCGGACCTACTGCCGTAGGAAAAACTTCCCTTGCAATTGAGCTTGCAGTTGCGCTTAATACCGAAATTATTTCTTCGGATAGCCGTCAGTGTTATAAAGAACTGAATATAGGCGTCGCTAAACCGTCTATCGAAGAATTAAATACAGTTCCTCACCACTTTGTTAATTCTCATTCTATTACTGAAGAAGTGAATGCTGCAGATTTTGAAAAATATGCATTGGCTGCTGCTGAAAAAATATTTGAAAAAAAAGACCAGCTGGTAATGGTAGGAGGAACGGGCCTCTATATCAAGTCTTTCTGCGAGGGCTTGGATGCAGTTCCTGCAGTACCTGAATCAATTCGCACAGAAATTATTTTAAATTATGAGCAACAGGGGATGGCCTGGTTACAAGATCAAATAATGGGTAAGGACCCTTTGTTTTTTGAAAAAGGAGAAATGCATAATCCCCAACGAGTAATGCGTGCTTTAGAAGTGATGATATTTACCGGTAATAGCATCCTCAGCTATCAGCTACGACAAAAAAAACAGCGAGATTTTAATGTCATTAAGATAGGATTAGAATTGCCTAGGGAAATACTCTATGAACGAATCAATCAGCGCGTGGATGAAATGATTGCAGCTGGACTAGAACAGGAAGTGCTAGGCCTTTTGCCATTTCAATCTTTGAATGCTTTGAAAACGGTGGGCTATTCTGAGTTTTTTGAATATTTTAAAAATGGGAATAGCAAGACATTTACAGAAACGGTAGAACGAATAAAGCAACATACAAGGCAATATGCTAAAAGGCAAATGACTTGGTTCAAACGGGATGCTGAAATTAAATGGACAAGACCAATCAAAGGTCTGTCGGTATCATGGGTATCGGAAATTTAATCGGTAAAATAATCTTACCATCTTCATGGCTATTGCCTTCTTCTCGAGTCCCTTCCATGATGATTCCCATGGCCTCAATTTTTAAACCGATTATTTTTTTTGCATTATTTCTGAGAAAACTTGCTGTGCCATTATAAGCTACAATGCTAAATTGATCATCTGTTGTTTTTTCTAGTGCCGAATTTCCGAGGATGGAAGTGATTTGTAGATTGCCATTTTCCAATATAATATTGATTTCATTTACCGGACTGCCCTCGGGAAATTTATACCTGGCGACATACTGCTGTAAAGAATCTTGTGAGGCTTTCACCGTCAGACAAGTGGCAGTAAGTAAAACAAAAAAGAAGGCCATTCTTTTCATATAGTATAATTTTAATAAATATACGAATGCCTTCGCAATAATGTTACAAATTATTGCGAAGGGTTTAATTTATTTTTAATGTGTTTTTTGGTTAAAGTTTAAAACCTAGGGTTGCTACAATATTTCCTCTTGTCTGCTTGAGGCTGGCATACGTATTAGCCCTATCCTCAAGTCTATATGCAAAATCAGCATCTTTACTTATGTTATGTACGTAAGTAAGGTCAAAAAATACCCCTTTATTGCGATAGCCCAAGCCACCGCTTAATAACATCTTATTGGCTTTGATAGCCGCATCTTTGTAGGGGTTGCCATAATAGGCAAATCCCAATCTTCCCATAATAGTGTTGAACTTCAATTCGCCTCCTATTCTTGCATTGATGGCACCCTTGTATTCGGCTTTAATGACATTATTGAGGGCTTTGTAATAATTCTTTTCATCCTGTGTTGGCTGGTCATTATTACTATTAAACCTACTGGCACCATGTGTTACATATTCTAAATCTGCCGTAATAAATGCTCTTTGTCTCTTTACATTTTCAATTTCCCTGAATACATAAGAGGCACTTCCAATCAGTTTCCAAACACCTGTTTGAAAATATTTACTTTCCCCTGCTACATTGTTCGTAAAGGTTAGCGAACTGGCGGAGAAACTACCCACTGGATTTTCTAATTGCGTATTCAAGGTAGTGGTACGGGTATCAGACAGCGAACTAAAAGTGGGCGTATGCAAGGCAAGTCCAAGTCGAATATATTCTTTTGGTCTGTAAATCATGCCAAGCTTTACATTTACACCCCATCCTGTAGTTTTAAATTGATCGTTATAGTCAAAGGATTTAAAATGATTCGATCCGTTAGACGAGGTGTCTGATTCTTTAAAAGTCATATTACTGCTATAACTTAAATAAGGTATGCCAATTGTTCCTCCAAAGAACCATTTATCGGCATGGTTACTTGCAAGACCTAATGCAAACTCAGTAATTCCACCCTTGGTAACTTTGGTCATATCCTGACGAATGGCCTGCCCAGCATCTAAAATATATTCTGGAGCACCCTTTACCTGGTATACCCCATTTACTTTTACAGTATCAATTAAATAAGCATAAAGGGCAGGGGCGCTGGTATAAGGAAAAATAGAATTGCTATTTAAAACTTCGTTGATGGATTTTCCGCTCTTAGCAAATTCTTCTGCAAATTGCTCACTAAAACTACTGTAATTGTTCAGCCCAGTATAATTAAGCTGGTTATTAAAATTGGCTGTTTGAGTAATGGCAAGACTAACAGCACTGCTATTCTTATTGCGTCTATTGGGAAATCCAATGACCAGTCCGCTGGTGCCAAAACTCATCGCATTTTTTTTTGATTTGGTGTCTGTATCACGATAGCTGGCTTTGTTATTATTCAAAATAAAGCCTGGGGTAAATACAAATTCTCCGGTTTTATAAAAGCCAAGGCCTGCAGGGTTGACAAAAGTAGCATTGATATCACCACCCAAACTTCCCATTGCACCCCCGATGGCTAGGTTACGAGCTGTGCCATTTTGAGGAAAATTAGAATAGCGGACAGCATCATCAGGTACCTGTGCAATAATTTGCTTGCTGACAAATAGTAAGCAGAAGAGTAAATATTTTTTCATGGCAAAAGTATTATCTGAGCCGGCAAAATCGGCTCATACTAGTTATTTAAATTGGAATGCGGGCATTAGTTTCTTCCTGGTCTTGTTACTGGTTGACCAGAGGAACTGCTACCTGAAGAGCTACTGCTACTAGAAGATGGACTATAAGTTCTGGTATTATTTCCAGAGGAACTGTTATTGTTAGAACCGGTATTATTAGTAGCGCTACCAGGACTAAAAATCTGTCTTACTACTCTGCCAAATCCGGTTTGGTTATTGCTATTATTGTATTGTTTTCCTGGTGAAGCCCAATTGGTATTTCCTCCTGATTTAGGATTAGAATTTACCGCATTGTTATAGCCATTGTAACCACCTAGGTTGATCATTCTGGGAGTGCTATTAACCATTACTGGATTTACCTTTGGATTGTAAACAGGCCAAGGTGAATAATAAGGGTTATAATAATAGCCACTGTTATTGCAGGAACAGCTGCAATATCCATAAGGACTATTGTGATAGCTATAATCGTAGTCGTCATTCCAATCCCTCCAGCGACGATCGCGGATACCCCAACGAATTTGGCGATCTTCTGCAGTTTGACGATTGTTTTGAGCCTGATCTTGTTGCTGATCATTGTTATTATTTTCTTCTACAACCTTAATAGGACTATAATAAACATCATCAGGAGTTTGGCCGCTTTTATAGGCGGTAGTGCAACTGCTGAAAGCAGCAACAGTTAATGCTAGGAGTAAAATTTTAGCGTTCATGGCAAATGGTTTTATCCGTTAAGAATGAAGTTACTACTTTTGTAAAGATTTACAGTACAAATGATATACAGTATACATCAAATCTTTTGCCATAAGACGCTTAAGTTTAATGTTTTGTTGTTAAAAATGTGCTAAGAAATATTATTTTTCAATTTATTTAAAACAATGCTGGCCTGCTTCCAGCGAATATTGTATGGCGAAAGAACTGACTACTAGACAGGAAGATTATTCTCAATGGTACAACGATTTGGTTATCAAAGGCGGATTGGCTGATTATTCGGCCGTTAGGGGTTGTATGGTTATTAAACCTTACGGTTTTGCCTTATGGGAAAAAATGAGGGATCAATTGGATAAAATGTTTAAGGATACGGGACATGTGAATGCCTATTTCCCTTTATTCATTCCCAAAAGCTTTTTGAGCAAAGAAGCCGCACACGTAGAAGGCTTTGCCAAAGAATGTGCAGTGGTAACCCATTACCGTTTGATGAATGACCCTAATGGAAAAGGAATCATTGTGGACCCAGATGCTAAATTGGAAGAAGAATTGATTGTAAGGCCTACATCAGAAACCATTATTTGGCATACCTATCGTGATTGGATTCAATCATACCGCGATTTACCTTTATTGATTAATCAATGGGCCAATGTGGTAAGATGGGAAATGCGTACACGATTGTTTTTGCGTACAGCAGAATTTCTTTGGCAGGAAGGACATACCGCCCATGCCACCAAGGAAGAAGCCATTGAAGAAACAGAAAGAATGCTGGGTGTATATGCCGATTTTGTTGAAACCTATATGGCAGTACCAGTCATTCGTGGCGTAAAAACTCCCAACGAAAGATTCGCAGGTGCTGAAGATACTTACTGTATTGAAGCCTTGATGCAAGATGGAAAAGCATTGCAGGCAGGTACTTCTCATTTTCTTGGACAAAATTTTGCCAAAGCCTTTGATGTGCAATTCCTGACAAAAGAAAATAAACAAGAATATGTTTGGGCCACCAGTTGGGGTGTTAGTACTCGTTTGATTGGCGCTTTGATAATGGCACACAGTGATGACAACGGATTAGTGATGCCACCGAAAATTGCACCCTTGCAAGCCGTTATTGTGCCTATCTATAAGGGAGAAGATAGCAAGCCTGTTATTGACGCAAAAGCCAAAGAAATATTGAATCAATTAAAAGCTGCAGGGGTTTCTGTGAAATATGATGAAAGCGATAACCGGCCAGGTTGGAAATTTGCAGAACACGAATTGAAAGGGGTGCCTGTAAGAATTGCCTTGGGCTTACGAGATATTGAAAATGGCGTCGTGGAAATAGCGAGAAGAGACACGAAGGAAAAAAATAGTGTACCCGTTGACGGTATTGCCGATACAGTTGTTCGATTACTTGATGAAATTCAGCAAAATATGTTTGACAAAGCCCTGGCATTTAGGACGAGTCATACTACCGAAGCAAATAGCTGGGATGAATTTGTTAAGCTCTTGGATGAAAAAGGCGGATTTATTGCTGCTCATTGGGACGGGACTCCAGAAACGGAAGATGCCATCAAAGAAAAAACAAAGGCTACGATTCGTTGTATTCCTTTAAATAATAAAAAAGAAGCAGGTACTTGTATACTCACCGGAAAACCAAGCCAGGAAAGAGTTTTATTTGCAAGGGCTTATTGATAGCCAATTGAGGTTGGCGTATTTTATTAATAGCATTATTACAAAAGGCATTGAAATATCAATGTCTTTTGTTTTGTATTGTAAACTTTTTTTTTAATATTCGTTTTTCAACTAAAATAGTTAATATGGAACAAGGCCAACATTTACTTAGCAATGAATTGCAAGTGGATAATTTCGCTCAGGCACATTTAAAAGAAACGGCTATGTGGGCCAAACTATTAGGGATAGTGGGTTTTGTGATGAGTGCGCTGCTTGGGTTGTTTTCCTTTTTTGCAGGTACTATTTTTGATAATATGAGTAGCAGAGGGTATGCTTACGACAAAAATGCCGCTGCCATGGGTGCTACAACGATTACTGTCGTTTACCTGATTTTCGCCGCCATTGGTTGCATGGTTTCCTTGTTTACATATCGATTTGCTGTAAAAATGAAAGCTGCCCTTGTTAGTAGCGATCAAACATCATTGAACGACTCTTTTAAAAATCTGAAACTTTTATTTAGGGTCTATGGGGTGATAGCACTTATTTATATTTTCTTCATAGCCATGGGCTTGTTGTTTGGCGGATTGGGTGCCATCCTATCTGGCGGCTTTTAATAAAAAGCAGCCTGGCAAATAATATAACAAACTGTTGTAAATAAAATTGACCATGTTAGAGCAAGAGGAGAGCTTTCTGCAAACCGAATTACAAATTGATTCTGCTGCCAGTAGTTATTTAAAAGATACTGCAGTTTGGTCGAGAATAACAGGAATCGCGGGCTTTGTATTGAGCGCCTTGGTATTGGTCTTTGCCTATATTTATGCAGAGAAAAATTCAAGACCCAGTTGGTATAAAAGCGGCGGCATGTCAACCGACCAGCTTGTTGCCCTTACTATGTATATTATTATTGCGCTATTGCATGCTATTCTAAGTTATTTGCAGTTTAGATTTGGCAATCAATTGTTAGCGGCCATTCGCAATGAAGATTCAATGGAGTTAAACCGTTGCTTCAGAAATATTAAAGTATTTTCAATCATGCGGGGGATTATCGCTATTCTGATGGTACTATTATTATCTATTGCAGTGATTGGTTTGGGGAATGTTGCTGTATAATTGATTAGCGTATTTTATTCCCGGGTGGCTAAATAATTATAATCTTCCAGTAGTTTCTCTAGGAATTGGTCGGCATACATATCAGACTTTATTTTCAGTACTTCTTTTACCTTGTCTGCTACTCTATTGCACATATCAAAATTATTGCGTTTGCTCGCCTGCGTTAATACACTCTTGATGGTATTGATGTCTCGGTCGCTAAGTCGCATTACCTCAGGGAAAATCACTTGGTAATTGGTTTCGGCTACCTGCATAAAAATGGTATCGTCTAAACTCATTTTTGTTTTAGTATTTACTACCACTGTGCCAGCAATAATATCACCTATTCGTTGGTTCTTTTCTGTTACGGCAATCGTAACCACTACTGCAATTCCGCAGATGGCAGTGATGAAAGTATACACTATGATAGTAGGTGTACTTAAAAAAATGAATCCAAATAAAAAGGGCCATTCAAAAAATTTAACAATCCAACGATAGATATATTGGCCCAGTGTAGCCTCCCCGCCATCTAAGCTGATGACTCTAATGCCTAGAATTTTCTTTCCTACTGTCTGCCCATTCATGAAAACTTCTGTCAGCAATGAATAAAATAACATCGGAACCGAAATGGCTAAAATATCTGTAGCAATCCTACCTTCATCCATACCCAGCACAAGGCTACTATAGCTGTCCGTTTCGCCATGCAACAAATATTTCATCATAAATAGGTAAATAATCAGCAGCGTATAATCTATCATATAGGCCAATAAACGCTTATGGAATTCGGCAATTTCGAACTCCAAATCTATATTAAACGCGGTATCAATTTTCAACAAGGCCATAGGGTCAATTAATGAAAGGCAGTCCTAAGTACGGTGCATCATAATAATGGGTAAAATGATTGGCGCAAAGTACTTGACCAGATTTATGCAAATTAACCATTGAAAAACATAACTTGATTTTTTTATTACTAATTTTTTCGGGAATTTACAGTATCATATACCTGAAAGTATACATTATGCGGGAGGCCTTATTTATTAAGAAAAATGCTGAAAAATGGAAGGAATACCAACATGAGCCCAGCAACAATCCAGATGAAACTGCACAGCGTTTTATTACCCTGATTGATGATGTGTCTTATGCCAAAACTTTCTATCCTCGCAGTCAGGTTACCAGGTGGGTGAATGGCATCGCTGCAGGTATTTATCAAAGTATTTATCAAAACAGAAAAGAAAAATACAGTCGCCTTTTTACATTTTGGAAATTTGAATTGCCACTTTTGTTTAAGAAATACCATCGTATTTTTTTATTTACTACCCTAGCTTTTATGATGATGGTTGCCATTGGCGTTTTTTCGTCCATGGTGAATCCTGAATTTGTAAGGGGCGTGTTGGGAGATAACTATGTAAACGAAACCCAGGATAATATCGCCAAAGGTGATCCTTTTGGGATTTATAAAAGCGACAACTATTTTGCCATGTTTGTAAGGATTGCCTTCAATAATATCAAAGTGGCTTTTTTTAGTTTTGCTGGTGGTTTGTTATTTGGCATTCCTACCCTTTATATTATGTGGCAAAATGGCATCATGTTGGGAACTTTTGAACAGCTTTTTTTTGCACAGGGATTAGGAATTAAATCTATTCTTGTTATTTGGATTCATGGAACGCTTGAAATAGCTGCGATTATTATTTCTTGTACTGCCGGGTTTATTTTAATCAGTGGTTTTATTTTTCCGGGCACTTATAGTCGTTTGCAATCATTCAAAAAAACCGCAAGAGATGCTGCTAAAATCATGTTGGTACTTGTTCCTATTTTTCTAGTAGCTGCTTTTTTTGAAAGCTATGTCACGCACCTGATGAGTCAAACCATTGATAAGGAAGACAATGGCGGCTTGCCTATATGGGCTGGCATATTAATGCTAGTAGCATCTTTAACATTCATCCTATGGTACTTTGTTATTCAACCAATTCGATTACATAAAAAAGGGTATTATATCAAGCCAGATGGAATTATTCATCGGTTGAAAGAGAGCAATGCGTAAAATAGTTTTCATATTGGCTTTATTTTTTTCTTCTACTTGCTCAGTCAACGCTCAGCAAAAAGAGTATATCTATAAAGATTCAGCGCTGAAAGAATTAGCGCCAGCTCCCCTGGAAGAAACTGCTACGGAATCGAATACAGTTTACCAGGAAGCGGAGGACAAGCCCGATACGCTCCTGTATTATTATCCATCTGAGATAATAGCTGATACAATAGTAGCTTGGAAAAAGGGTAAAGCATTTGCGTATGCAAACTACCTCGATAGTTTACTAAAAGAGGCTAAAAACAAAAAAAAAGATCCACCCCCATCCTTCAACATGCCTCGTCAATCATGGATGGAGCAACTTTTTTCCTCCGCTATTGTAAAAGTGATATTTTGGATATTGGCCGGTATTTTTGTGGCATTTATCGTATATCGTCTATTCCTTGCTGATAGCATATTTCAGAAAAATGTAAAAAAAGCAGAAGCCGTATTTGAAGCTGTTAGAGAAGAAGAAATTACAAGCGAAACAGATTTTGATGCTGCCATCACTATGGCGATTTCTCAAAAACAATATCGCACGGCTGTAAGGTATCATTATTTAAAAACCCTTCATATGCTGGCAGCCCATCAATGGATACTATTGACAGGGGATAAAACCAATTTTCAATATGTGCGGGAAATAAAACATATTGAATTGCAAAATGGCTTTAGTAAACTGACCTTGCATTATGAATATGTTTGGTATGGTGAATTTCCAATTGATGCGATACAATATGCTCGCATGGAAATGGATTTTAAAGAGTTTAATAAAAAATTGTAATACGCATTGAGATATAGCAATACATATCGCTTTTATTTGCTGATAGCCTTGTTGGCATTGTTTGCCTGTAAATCTGGCAAGCGGGTTATGCCCGAGCTAAAAGAAACCTATGGGTTGTCTGATAAAAAGCCTTTTGGAGCTTATATAGCCTATAACCAGGTAAGGGAGATGTATAGCAGGAATACCATTCGTGACAAACGCCAATCATTTACTACTACCTGGAGTCAAAGTGCAGACGACAATGCTTTGTATATACTTCTTGCGCGAAATTTATACCTCACCACAGCTGAGGTCAATGATATGCTGGAGTATGTTAAGAAGGGGAATGATTTATTTATTGCGGCTTCTTCGGTGGATGAAAATTTATTGAATAAGTTGGGCATAGAACAACATAGTCAAAATAGTCTTTCCCTTGATTACGACAGGATGCAATCGACTGCCACCTTTTTCAATGCTCGATCTTTTTTTTATTATTATCTTCCCTTGGATCAGTATTTTTCAGGTTATGAAGATAATGAATGGTTAAAGCCTATTGCTACCAATGGAAATGGCAAAGTAAATTACCTCGTTTATTTTCATGGCAAGGGTAGGTTGTTTTTGCATTCAGAGCCCCGCACTTTTAGCAATTATTTTTTATTACAAAAAGATAATTACAAATACCTGCAACATGTATTGGCGTATACCAAGAATGAGCCTGAGCACGTTTATTGGGATGATTACTACAGAAACCTCCGTGCACGAAAATCAGACAACGAAGATGGATTTTCGTCTCTAAGTGAAATAATGAAGCACCCCGCATTGAAAACTGCTTTTTGGCTTTTGATAGTATTATTGTTGTTGTATTTGTTTGTAGGTTCAAAGCGCCGTCAACGCATTATCGATCCAATTAAGCCCAATATAAATACGACCGTGGCATTTACGGAAACCATAGGAAGATTGTACCTGCAAAAAAAAGACAATAAGAACATGGCAGAGAAAATGTGCACGTATTTTAATGAACAAGTAAGGCATCAGTATTTTTTAAATACCAATCATGTTAACGATGACTTTGTAACAGCTTTGAGTAGAAAGAGTGGGGTGGAAAGAGCAAAGGTAGATAGCTTGTATCGTGCGATGGAGCAGGCTCAAAAAAAGCAAGACATCAGTGATTATGAATTGTTAAGTTTGAATGAATTGTTTCAACAGTTTTATAAAAAATAGCATTACCAATTTTTTCTTTACCAATTTTGGATAAATACCAAAATAAAATCAATGCACAATGGAAGAGAATATTTTTCAACAAAGAATTGATCTAAGCGGATTCAGTCGCTCCGTATTTGAAATTAGAAATGAAATCAGTACAGTGATTGTGGGGCAGCATAAGATGGTAGACCTATTATTAATAGGTTTGATTTGCGACGGACACATCCTTATTGAGGGCGTGCCAGGTGTAGCAAAAACTCTTACCGCCAAATTAATCGCTAAAATCATGGATGTCGATTTTAGTCGCATTCAATTTACACCCGACCTCATGCCAAGTGATGTTACTGGTACATCCGTCTTCAATCCGAAGGAAGGTGATTTTAATTTTAAGCCTGGCCCTATCTTTAGCAATATTGTATTAATAGATGAAATCAACAGAGCACCTGCCAAAACACAGGCGGCCCTTTTTGAAGTAATGGAAGAACGGCAGGTAACCGTTGACGGTACTACACATGAAATGCGCTTCCCCTTCATTGTATTGGCCACTCAAAATCCCATCGAACAGGAAGGTACTTATCGCTTGCCAGAGGCCCAATTAGATAGGTTTTTATTTAAAATAGAAGTGCTATATCCTTCCTTGCAGGAAGAAATTAGTATCCTCAATAACCAACAAGGTAAAGGGGCAACTGAATTACTGGGCATGGTCAAGAAAATTTTATCTGCTGCCGATATCCGTCATTACCGGTCCTTGGTACAAGAAATTTTAATTGAACCCAAATTGATAGAATTCATTGCCAAAATTGTGAACGAAACAAGGAACAATCCTTCTCTTTATTTGGGGGCTTCTCCAAGAGCTTCATTAGCTATTTTAAGAAGTGCCAAAGCCAATGCAGCTATTAAGGGTAGAGATTTTGTTACCCCGGAAGATATTATTGAAATGGCTCCTCATGTACTAAGGCATAGAATTATTCTTACTCCCGAAAAGGAAATGGAGGGCGTAACCGCCGATGACTTAATTGAGATAATATTAAAAACAGTGGAAGTGCCTCGTTAAGTTGGTAAAATAAAAGAACAGCATGCAGGCAGTACAAAAATATATTGGTGGATTGTATTTTACAAGTAGATTTTACTTGAGCTTATCTATATGTATAGTACTGTATATCGTTTCATTTTTTTATCCTCCGTTATTAAATATCAGTAAAATAATACTGATTGTATATTGGTCACTGGTACTGGTGGATTATCTTTTTTTATTTGTTTTCAGCAAGGCACCCACCGCTCAACGGATATTGGCTGACCGACTCAGTAATGGGGATGAAAATAAAATCGAAATTCAGGTTAAAAACAATATGCCTTTTACTGTGGATATTGAATTGATTGATGAGTTGCCTGTTCAGTTCCAAAAAAGAGATTGGTTATTAAAACAAAGATTCAAAGCCAAGGAGCAGCGAAGTATTATCTACGTTATGCGGCCCGTGCAAAGAGGGGTATATGGTTTTGGAAGGATTATATTATATGTTAAATCATTATTGGGATTATTGTTGCGCCGACACAATTTAGCAGCAGCAACCGATGTGCCTGTTTATCCTTCGTTTATGCAAATGCGTAAGTATGAATTATTGAGTCAAACCACCATTCAATCTGAAATGGGAAATAAAAGAATGCGCAAAATTGGTCATAGTATGGAGTTTGAACAGATTAAGGAATATGTACGGGGAGATGATATGAGAACAATTAACTGGAAAGCCACTGCCCGAAAGGGAGGCTTGATGGTGAATAATTATACGGATGAAAAGAGCCAGCAGGTATATTGCATTATCGACAAAGGCCGCCTAATGAAAATGCCCTTTGCCGACCTCAGCTTGTTAGATTATGCTATTAATAGCAGTTTGGTATTAAGCAATGTGTGTTTGCAAAAACAAGATAGAGTAGGGGTGCTTACTTTTTCTAATAAAATGGGGGCACTAATTCCGGCAGACAAAAAACCAATTCAACGCGAAAACATCTTACAATTATTATACAACCAGGAAACTTCTTTTCTAGAAAGTGATTATGAAATGTTGTACTTGCAAATTCGTAATAGAATTAAACAAAGAAGTTTATTGATACTATTTACCAATTTTGAATCGATGACCGGCTTACAACGCCAACTCAATTATTTACGCAGCATCGCTAAGCATCACTTACTAATGGTGGTGTTTTTTGAAAATACAGAATTGCAACAATTGACCAATCTTCACACCAATAATTTGGAGGAAGTATATGTTAAAACTATTGCTGAAAAATTCCGTTACGAGAAAAAATTAATCGTAAAAGAGTTGATGAAGCATGGAATCCTGGCTGTATTAACCCCTCCTGAATTACTAACGGTAACTGCCGTCAATAAATACCTTGAATTAAAAGCTCGTCAGGCTATTTAATTCGCTAAAGTCAATCCATATACATATCCTCAATTCAATTTGATACATTTGCAATGTCAATTAATAAGATTAAGTACTCGTACAATTAATATTTTGTCTAAAAAAATTACATACCGCCATAAGAACGCAGAAAAATTATCATTGGATACTGGGCCAAGGCAAATGATTGCTGTTAACGAAGAAACGAGCGCTCGTTATGAAGCAGGACAACTGATTCTTGTTGACAAACCTTTACACTGGACATCTTTTGATGTGGTACGGAAAATAAGGGGAATGCTTCGTATCAAGAAAGTAGGACATGCGGGTACCCTCGATCCGCTGGCAACCGGATTGTTGGTTGTTTGCACTGGCAAATTCACCAAGAAGATCAATGAATACATGGCAGCCGAAAAAACCTATACCGGTACCATCACCTTGGGTGCAGTAACGCCTACTTATGACTTGGAATCAACTCCTATCGACGAAAAGGATATTGGTTTTGTAACGCCCGAATTATTGAATGAAAAGAAACAACTGTTTGAAGGAGCGATCCTGCAATTCCCTCCAATTTATTCTGCCATCAAAAAAGAAGGGGTAGCACTATATGAGTTGGCTCGAAGAGGCGAAGAGGTTGAGCTGAAAGCAAGACCCATCACTATTCACGAGTTTGAATTAACTGAAATACTATTACCATTTGTGCATTTTAAAGTGGTTTGTAGTACAGGAACTTATATCCGAAGTCTCGCCCATGATTTGGGGCAAGCAGTGGGTTGCGGCGCTTATTTGAGTAGTTTACGTAGAACTAAAATTGGTGCATTGGATGTAGCGGATGCGGTGTCAATGGAGCAATTTATTGAAAGTATACGCGATCAAGCAGCTAGTTAAACGAGTACCCAATACCGATAGTAAGGTTGAAATTTTCGTAGCGCCATTTCCTGTATTCATCATTCACCCCCTTGTAAAATATTTTCTTGTAAAAATCATTGAAACTCATGGCGGGCACTTTCCAGCCATTGTTGTGATAAGCATCTTCCGGCCTTTTGAATCGGAATCCAAAATCAAATCGCAATATAAAATAGTTAAAGTCAAGCCGAAAGCCTGTTCCTGCTGATATTCCAAGGTCGCGATAGATATTTTTAAATTTAAACTGCGCACTATCTGTACCAACGGCCTTTGAATTTTTCATGTTCCAAACATTTCCAATATCTGCAAAAAGTGCCCCTCTTAAGGTAAGGGTATTGGGAATTAACTGGGCAATATCATAGCGGTATTCAAAATTTCCTTCCAATTGTATATCACCTGTTCTGTCGTTAAATGAATTGTTGTCGTATGGTGCCAATGGCTGACTGCCTCTGCCAATTCCACGTACAGGCCATCCTCGCATGCTATTACTGCCTCCACCAAAATATTGTTTAAAGAAGGGGAGTGTTGTATCAGATTTAGAAGTAGGAATGCCCACTCTAGCAGCAAAATGGGTAACGATGGCAGATTTGGTATAATTGCGTGAATAGGTATATTCAATATCGGTTTTAACAAACTGCCTTAAGTAATTTTTGAACAATCCAAATCTTCCCAATATCAATCCCGATTCTTCTAAATTCCATTTAAAGCTATGTTGCTTTTTATTGTTCTTGGGATTGGTGTAATTGGAGGAATATCCAATATTGATAATTCCAGCCACCAATGCATTATTGAACGAATATCTTAAAAAAGGATTGGCATTGAGTGTGCTATCAAAAATCAAAGAACGATTATAAAGTTTACTAAACTCAATATTGATTGGTTTAAAAAGCCATTGCCTTCCTGGTTTGGTGGAGTAATTATAACCCAAGGCAAGTCTAACTGTTTGAAGGTTGAATAAATTGATACGATTGATATATGAAACACTGGTATTAATAAATGTTTCACCCAGCGCTAGGTTTTTATTATTGAGCTTTGCAAAGGGGAAAATAAGTTTAGGAATAATAATATTATTAGAATAACTGGCTTCATTCGAATTGATAATATTGTTCTTGCTGCTTTGTCCAGCTCTATTTTTATTGAATTCAATACCCGACGAAACGGTATGTGTCATTCTAATTCCCTCTTTTGCCAGATTGCGATTTAGGATAGAAATATTGCCGGTTAATCCAATTAGATTACCCGCTCCTGCTACTACTGCACTATTGTTATTGCTCGTAGCAGAATAACTGGCTTCTAAGGAAGTTTGAAAATTGAAACGAGTGCCAGGTATCAATTGAATAATCATGTCTAGCTGACTACTGTCTTTCACCTCGTTGGTGAGGATATTTACATTTTGCCATACCCCGGCTTTAGAAAGTGCATTCAGGGTTTTGTAATAATCATCCTGATTGTACACATTGCCCTTCTTTAAAAATACATTGCGTAGGATAAATCCAGTTTTAAATAATTTATTGTGATAGCGAATAATATAGCGACTTGTTTTAGTTGTCCGCTCAAATATGCTGCTATCATTTAGTCGATCACCGGGAATGTAGTCAGGTAAGATATAAATATTTCTTAGACTGTACTTATTCAATTTACTGCTGTCTCTGGGGGGGGTGAGTATTACCCTTAGTTTCACTCTAGGCGAATCCCGCATTTGTTGCGCATTAGTCAATGCTTCTAGTTGTTCAAACGGATCATCGCTGATATTGGTTAATACATCCAAACTGGTATCGCCCATCACTTTCAATTCATCCGAAGTGAATTTATAATAGCCATTGTTGCGGTATAATTCTACTAATCGGCTTATTTCGCCTTGAACACCGGATTTACTAACTGGTTTTTGTTGTTGTAAAAAAGACTTGTCTAAATTCTGAATGGCCAGTGCTTGTAAGGCAGGCTTACTAATGCGATAGCTTACGGTATCAATCAAGGTTGGTTTATTCGACTCAACAGTATAGCTGACATGCATCCTTTGCTGATGTCTAACTTGAATGGTATCGGCCTTAAAATGTACTTTCGCTGTATAGTATCCAAGGTGCAACATAGCAGCTTGCATATTTTTAGCGGATTGGGAACTAGCATTGGTATCATAAGCTGGGGGATGATCTATATAATGTAAAAAAAACAAAACGTCCTTACTATTAAACCGAGCGCTATCATCCAATTGTGCATTTAATCTGGATTTTAGTGCCGTTTTTTCCTCCCTGCTAAAATGGCCACCTTTGAGATCAATGGAATTTTTAAAAACAAAGGGTTTGTTTTTTTGATAATTTCGTGGAATCGTACACGAGAAAATAAATATTAATGATAGCAGTGGTGCGCTGCGTTTAAAAAGGTTGCTATATTGTATGAAGTTTAATTTTACCATTACTTAATCTAGGGCGAATATGTTCAGCAAATCACATACCAAATATATCCAAAGTTTACACCATAAAAAATTCAGAGATGAATTGGGGGTTTTTATTGCCGAAGGCCCCAAGTTGGTGGAAGAATTATTACAAGCTCCCGGACTGGTTTGCAAAGCCCTTTTTGCATTGAGCGCCTGGCTAGAAGCCAATGAACAAATGGTGGCAAAAAAAAATATTGAAACAGTCTTTGAAGTTGAGGATTTTGAATTAGAAAAGATATCTGCACTTGCTACACCACATTTAGTATTGGCGGTATTCGAACAAATATTTGTGGAAACGGCTCCTGCCTTGAATGGTAAAATAAGTATTGCCTTAGATACCATGCAGGATCCAGGTAATTTGGGAACGATTATTCGGATAGCAGATTGGTTTGGAATTGAAAATGTTATTTGTTCTATCGGGTCAGTTGACCAATATAACCCTAAAGTGGTGCAAAGTACCATGGGCTCACTGGCAAGGGTAAATGTAATTTATGTTGACTTGTTATCCTGGTTGCCTGAACAAAAAATTCCATTGTACGCTGCCGCATTGAACGGAAAACCCATCGCCGAACTGGGCCCTATTGCTGAAGGTATTCTTTTGATTGGTAATGAAAGCAAAGGAATTCATCCTGCCTTATTGGATATGGTGGACGAAAAAATAACCATCCCTAAAAAGGGCAAGGCTGAATCACTCAATGCAGCAGTGGCTACTGGTATCTTAGTGGCACATCTTACCTGAATTGAATGGCTTTGACTGGTTTTATTTTTCTAATCAATAAAGTGGGGATTATCAAAGTGGCAAAGCATACTGCAAAAGTGGCTAAGCCTATCAATAATACCTGCCACCATATTACATTGGCATGTGCATACGGCATCGAATAAGCTTCTTCATTCAATGTAATAAAATGTATTTTTTCTTGCAGCCAACAAATGGCCAGTCCCAGTGCCGTTCCAATGACAATGCCAGTAATGGCTATAAAGGAGGTATTGAATAAAAATATTTTTTGCACATCCCAGTTGCTGGCACCTAGGGCTTTTAATATGCCAGACATACGGGTTCGCTCCAGTACAAGTATTATTAAGCAGGTGATTAAATTCACAACAGCTACCACCATCATAATAATTAATAGAATATTTTTTAATTGCCCCTGTAAAGCCAGCCAGTCAAAAATATTGGGATAAATTTCCTTGATGCTTCTGCTATACCAGCTTTGTGGCATTTGTTCATATAACAAAGAAGTAACGGTATCAATTTTTTCATAATCTTTTAAAAAGATTTCGTAGCCGCCAATCTGATCTGGCTCCCAATTATTCATTCTGCGTATTAAATTAATATCGCAAATTCCAAATTGCTTATCATATTCCTCAATAGAAGTTTTAAAAATACCTGCAACTACCAATTTGCGGGGGCGTTTACTTCCATCGGGCTGAATGAAGTAGGAGAAAATAGTGTCCTGCACCTTGGCATTTAGTCGATTGGCCACATAAGAAGAAATATTGATTTCCTTACTATAGCCACTGTCTTCAAACTGTACCCAACGGCCTTCTTTTAAAAATGCATTCATCCTGGTATAGTCAAAAGAGGAATCGATTCCTTTTACTACAATGCTTTCTATTTCTGCAGCATTTTTTAAAATAACAGTCTTGGTGGCATAGGCGGCTACTGATTGTACTGCTGGTAATTTTTTGATATACTGGGCTACACTATCATCCTTTGTTATCGGGTATTCTTCACTGATAGTTTGCTTGCTTTCTACATCTTGCCGTACATGGATATGTCCCCAGAAGCTAAATACCTTATTGCTGATGACTTGTTGAAATCCGTTCACAAAACTCAATGCCACTATCATTACGGCCACACTGATGGCAGTAGCTGCAACAGCTAGTCGTATGATGAAACGCGAAAAAGTCTGTTGTCGGCTAAAGGCAATGCGCCGTGCTATAAAAGCGGCTATATTCAATCGGCATAAATTTAGTACCTTACAAATGTATTTTATTTAAACGTATTACAGCCCATGCTTTCTCTATATAGTTTCATCTGGCAACATACTAAGCCTTTAAAATGCTCGTGTAGGTATTTAACTAGTCACTTTCTAAGCTTGTTGATACTATTTTTTATTGTACCTGCTAATAATTTATCAGCTCAATCCCCCGACCGTATTGTTAAGTCCAATATTCAATCTGTTCGATTTCATATGTATGGCGACCAACAAAGCCTGCCCGTATATAATCTCAATAGTGGCGATCAGCTCGAATTGCATTTTGATGATATGGATGCCAATACAAAATCTTATTATTATGCTTTCGTTCTATGTGATTATAATTGGCAGCCAGTGAATATGAGCGCCTTCGATTATATCAAGGGCTTCACCCAAAACCGGATTTCCAATTACCGGTATTCTTCCTTGGCTTTTACTAAATACACCCACTATCAGGCCATCCTACCAGAACGAAATTCGGTGCCTACTAAAAGTGGTAATTATTTGCTAAAAGTATTTTTAGATGGGGATACTGCTAAATTGGCTTTCACCCGCCGATTATTGGTACTAGATCAAAAAGCTTCCATTGCAGCAAAAATTATTCAACCATTTAGTGTACAGCAATTTCGTACACACCAAAAAATTCAATTTAATGTAAGCTTGTCTGGCATCAATTCTTTTAGTGCTGCACAACAAGTGAAAGTTGTCATTTTACAAAATAATAGGTGGGACAATGCAGTAAAAGATATTGCCCCCACTTTTGTACGAGGCAATAACCTTGAATACAGCGCCGAAAATAATTTGTTATTCCCTGGTGGAAAAGAATGGCGTTGGTTGGACCTTCGAAGTTTTCGATTATTCAGCGATCGGGTAGATAGTGGCTATTATGATAAAACACATGCCGACTTATTTCTAAAACCCGATATTGATCGTAGTGCAGTCAAATATGTGTATTTCACCGACCTCAACGGGATGTATTCAGTAGAAACCTATGAATCTATTAATCCCTACTGGCAGGGCGATTATGCACAGGTTCATTTTAATTTAAAAGGCCCGGGTGGGTTGCCTTATCCTACAAAGGATATCTACTTAGCTGGGCAGTTGACCAATTATGAATTGAATGACAAAACAAAAATGAACTTCAATCCAACTACAGGTAACTACGAAGTAAGCACTTTCTTAAAGCAGGGTTATTACAATTATACCTATATAGCAGTGGATAAAAAGAACCTAAGTATAAAAACTGAATTAGAGGGCGATTACTGGGAAACCGAAAATAATTATTCCATTTTAATATATTATAAAGGTTTCACCGACCGCAGCGACCAATTAATAGGTGTAGGTAAAATTAACTCTAGGGTCGACCGACCAGGCCTTAGTTTTTGATTTAGTATTAAATACAATTTTACTATAATCCATAAATTCATCCTGCCGTTTTTTTCTTCCTTTAATACTACCTATATTTGCAGCGGCAAGTCTTATACGGCCAGCTCCTGCTGAACTCCCCCAGGGCCGGAAGGCAGCAAGGGTAGGTGGTTGAGCGGTGCGATGTAAGTAACTTGCCATTTTTTTTTAATTATCCCACTCAATTATAAAAACACAGCAATGAAATTTTTTATTGATACAGCTAATCTAGCTCAAATAAAAGAAGCCAATGATTTAGGAATCTTAGATGGCGTAACCACTAACCCTTCATTGATGGCTAAAGAAGGCATCAAAGGTGAGGAAGCAGTGAATAACCACTACAAAACGATTTGTGAAATGGTGGATGGCGATATCAGCGCGGAAGTAATTTCCACTGAATTTGAAGGCATCGTTGCAGAGGGTAAAAAATTGGCTGCTATTCATCCAAATATCGTGGTAAAAGTACCCATGATTAAAGAAGGGATTAAAGCTATAAAATGGTTTACTGAAAATAATATCAAAACTAATTGCACTTTGGTATTTAGTGCTGGTCAAGCAATTTTAGCTGCAAAGGCTGGTGCAACTTATGTCTCCCCCTTTATTGGAAGAATCGATGATAGCGGTTGGGATGGTATGGAACTAATTCATCAGTTACGTCAAATCTATTCAATACAAGGATTTAAAACAGAAATTCTTGCGGCCTCTATTCGCAACCCTAATCATATCATTAAATGTGCCGAAGCTGGTGCAGATGTTTGTACTTGCCCACTGGATTCTATCCTTGGATTATTGAAACATCCATTAACTGATATTGGTCTGGCCAAATTCTTGGAAGACGCAAAAAAATTCGCTTAATATTTTATTGTAATTGCCGGGTATACAATTGTACGGCATTTTCTAATCCAAGATAAATGGCATCGCATATTAATGCATGTCCAATGGATACTTCCAGTAAACCCGGAATATGCTTTGCAAAATATGGAAGGTTATGTAAATCAAGATCATGCCCTGCATTAATTCCTATTCCTAATTCATTTGCTCTCTTGGCAGCAGCTATAAATGGTTCAATGGCTTTCTCTTTATCAACTTTTAAAAATTGACTGGCATAAGATTCTGTATATAATTCAATCCTGTCTGTTCCAGTTTCCTTTGCAGCTTCTACCATTTGTGGATTAGGGTCAACAAAAATTGACACCCTAATACCTGCTTCTTTAAATACCTGCACAATGCTTTTTAGGTAATCCTGTTCCTTGATAGTATCCCAACCATGATTGCTGGTTAATTGATGGTGATCATCAGGCACCAAGGTAACTTGCGTTGGCTTATTGGCCAGCACCAGGTCTACAAAACTTTGCTCTTTACAGTTGCCTTCGATATTAAATTCTGTGGTAATGATTTTTTTTAAGTCATATACATCTTGATAACGAATATGTCTTTCATCTGGTCTGGGATGTACAGTAATGCCAGCAGCACCAAATCTTTCAATATCAAGTGCCGCTTGTAACAAATCTGGATTATTGCCACCTCTGCTATTACGTAGTGTAGCCAGCTTATTAATATTGACAGATAATTTAGTCATGTATGCTATTCAATAATGAACTCGATTTATTTTTGAAAATTATGCTTTTTTTATCCTAATCAAAGTTACACCATGTGGTGCAACCTTGGTAGCAAACATAGAAGCAAAATTCCCCAAATCATTTTGCCTCCATACATCTCGTACCGCGTAAGTATTAAATGGTAAACCTAAATTATTCCAGTAAAACCTAACCACATTGTATTGGTCTGTGGTGTTAAATATTCCCACTGCCCGTGAACCATCCTCCAATTCCTTTACCCAAATTTGGTATCCTGCAGTTTTGAGGGCTTGCTGCGCTTGCTTACCCAATGGGTCTTGATTCAATTCTATCACTTCATCATTACTTAATAAGTTCAAAGTGAAATCATCTAGCTTGCTGATATCGCATCCAATGAGTAGTGGCGAAGAAAGAATACTCCATAAACTCAGGTGGGTATATTGCTCATCAGGACTAAGACGACTAGGGTGTAAATTTTCGCCCCAACCTACCTGACCTACAATCATCATATCAGGATCGTTCCAATGCCCAGGACCTGCATAAGGGTATTGCTTAAACTGATTAAATCCAATGCCACTCAAGCTTTCCCATGTATCTTCAATATCTCCAGTGGTTCGCCAGGAATTGCCATTTACACTGGCACCCCACTTCCATACATCCTGCATGCCGTATTGACAAAGGCTATAAACAATATCCCTGGATTGATTTTCTAATGCAGCCTGCATAACGCGATAGGGCTTTTTATACGCATCGAGACTACTGTCTTTGGCTGCTTTAAATACTTCGTCATAACTACACCAATCATATTTCAAATAATCGATACCCCAAGATGCATAAGTGGAAGCATCTGCTAATTCATGTTGGTAACTGCCTAAGTAGCCACCACAGGTATAGGTACCCGGACTACTATAAATACCAAACTTCAATCCATTGCTATGTAACCAGTCGCCCAATTTTTTCATGTCGGGGAATTTCTTATTGACAACAATTTCGCCTGATGCAGCACGTGCAGGAGCTTCCCAACCATCATCAATATTCATGTAGGTCCAACCATGGTCAATTAATCCTTTATCCATCATAGCTTTTGCAGAAGCTTTTACTTTTTCATCACTTACACTCAAGCCCCAGCAATTCCAACTATTCCATCCCATTGGAGGAGTTAAGGCCAATTGCTCACCACATTTTACCAAAAAGCTATTCTTGCTTTCACCTACTTCATTCTTTACTACTAATTGCATATTATAATCACCCTTATTTTTCAATACTCCACTAATCACTCCATTTGTTTTATTTAATAGCAAACCTTCTGGTAAATTTTCTACGCTGTATTGTAAAGGCTTTTTGCCAGTGGCAGCTATTTTGAATAAAAAAGGAGATCCTGGCCTTACGCCAAATACTTTCGCTCCATTGATACGCGGTGCCAATCCTGGTTTGGGAGTAAGTATATAGGGGAGTAGTTGTTTGAGCGTTATCGTTTTTTTAGATTGCGATTCGGTAAAAGTGTAAAGAATTTGAATGGGGTCATTGCCGCCGGGATTCTTAATGGTTTCTAGGTGGGCCATTTTATTGGTTAATTTAATACCCTTGCTTGAACTAGAAACTAAGCCGTTGTCCGTTGCTTTGCTAATTGCTATTTGTAAAGTACCGGTAATGGGTACACTAAATTTATTTTTTATATTCAATAATTG
>CAIOIZ010000144.1 GCA_903858475.1 uncultured Bacteroidota bacterium | reverse complement strand
AGCTTTTAAGAATGAACAAATTCTTTTCTCCCGAAAGAACACTCGGCACATTGCCACATATAATAAATTAATAATTTAATAATAAAATGTCAATTTCTAGATTAATTGCAGGTCTAATTCCTGCAGCAGGAAAGGGGACGAGGTTAGCACCTTTTCCCTGTCCAAAAGAATTATTCCCTATAGGTTATCAGGATTATAAAATTGATGGTAGTATACAGCGACGTCCAAAAGTAGTGAGCCAATATCTGATTGAAAATATTATTGAAGCAGGTGCAAAAAAAATGTTGATAATAGTAAGTGAAGGTAAGGGGGATATAATGAAATATTATGGGGATGGCTCTAAATTCAATACAGACATTGCTTACTTGTATCAAGAAGATTTGAATGGAATGCCTAATGCGTTGAACCTTGGTGCCAACTGGATTGGCGATAGTACTGTACTTTTTGGAATGCCAGATACGATTATTGAACCACATGACTTGTTTCAATCCATGCTTGCATACCACTACGAAAGCAAGGCAGATCTTACGCTTGGCCTATTTGCAACAACTGATCCTTCTAAATTCGGAATGGTGTCCATGGATGATTATAATAATATATTATACACTATAGATAAACCTTTATCAAGTGATCTGACTCATATGTGGGGGTGTGCAATATGGGATGCAAGATTTACAAAATTACTGACTGAATTTACTGAAAGCCGGAATGGCAATACTAAGGAAAACGTATTAGGGGATGTATTTAACCTGGCTATTGAAAGGAAAATGACTGTAAAAGGATATATTTCCACTTCTGGTAAGTATATGGATATTGGCACTTCGGATGAATTGGACAGTGCACTTAAAAAATTTCACCTGTAAAAAATATGAATTTCCCATCCGTATCCGTTGTTATTCCAGTCAAGAATGAAGCTCTTAAAATAAGGGACTGCATTAATGGAATATTGTCACAGACAGTGCCAGTAAAAGAGATCATTGTTATTGATTCAGGCTCAACAGATGGTACACAAGATATAGTTCGCGCTTATAAAGAAACTATGCTGATAGAAATCCCATCAGCAGATTTTAATCATGGCACAACCAGAAATTTGGGCGTAAGTAAGGCATCAGGGGAATTCATAATAATGACTGTGGGTGATGCAAGAGCTTGTAATGAATACTGGATCGAAGAATTATTGAAAGGATTTATCGATGATAATGTAGCAGGTGTTTGTGGGCAGCAGGTCGTGCCACATGAGAAAGATAAAAATCCCGCATTTTGGTTTAGGCCTATTAATGGACCAAGTATTAGACAGTATGTTTATTCAAGTTCTAGTGAATTTGATAAATTAGCTCCTACTAAGAAAAAAGAGGCATGTGGATGGGATGATGTTACTGCAATATATAAGAAAGAGGTTTTAATAAAAATTCCATTTAAAAAAATAACTTATGGTGAAGATAGTTTGTGGGCAAAAGAAGCTTTAAGGGCAGGGTATCAATTAGTGTATAATTCTGCAGCTATTGTATATCATTATCATTCAGAAACATCTGACTATATT
>CAIOIZ010000143.1 GCA_903858475.1 uncultured Bacteroidota bacterium | reverse complement strand
GTTCAATTTGTGCTTTGTACACTTGGTTAACTGCCGGTGTTATTTCAAAACTTCCCATACCATCGTGTACGCTATTTAATTCGAGCACTAATTCATTATTGCTATTTATAATTTTCCCTTTGAAATTAACAGGGTTTCCATTGGCATCAACTGCTTTAAATGCTACTCTTGATTGAATGCCTTCAATCAGATTTCCTGACTCTGGGAAAAAATGTAGATTAATATTGTTTACTGCATTACTTATTTGCTTTTTCGAAACTGCGGTTTTAATATTTACTACAGAAATTTTCTTCTCATTTATAAAAGAAGGAAAATTCAACATCCACAAAGTGTATGATCGCAAGTAATAATTTCCAGTTGGGAGGGTAGATTTTAATTCAAAACTACCATCGGCCATTCCTTCCATCAGGTGAAGCATTTTTTTTTCAATCAATTTGCCCTCCTGATTGATGAGTTCTATGTATGCCACTTGGCTTAAAATAGTGGGTGTTTCTTTTAAGGTAACATAGGTTTTAAACCAAACCGTTTCTCCTGCAGCAAAGCTGTTTCTATCAGTTTGTATATAAGCTTTTTCTTGGGGGCGAATAAAGGAAAATGAATCCAATGCAGCTACAATTTTTTCAGCTAATTCCTGGCTAAAACAAAAATTTACTATGAGTATAAAAAGGCTGCTTAAAAATAACTTGCGCATATTTCCATATATTTAAATTCATGCAAATTAGATAAGATAAAATAAATATTTATCAAATGTAGAATAAAATAAAAGGCGTTGCTTTAAACAACGCCTTTTATTTACTTAAATAATAAAATATTAGGGGAGCAAAACACCTGCAACTTTATGAATAACTCCATTGCTAGCAAATACATCTGTATTGGAAAGCAAAAAAGCGCTTGCATTATTGGTTCCTTTTACAGACACACCGGCTCCTGATAAACCAATCGTCACATTAGTGCCTTGAACTGTTTTCAAGTTTCCAGCTTTAAATGCTACAGAAAAATTTCGTGAAGCAACGACATGGTATTTCAATAAATTTGTCAATGTAGTTAAGCCAACACCGCTTAATGCTGCAATAGTTACTGCATCATATCCTGCTGCAGTCATGGTTGCATTGTCTAGTGCAAAGATGGTAGCTGGTGCAGAAGCTGAAGGAGAAAATGTAGCTGTTAAACTAGCTTTTGTAATCGCTTGCACCATTAATGAGTAATTGCTATTAGCAGTTAACAAAGCTAGGGTAGTAGTGTTAGGAATAGTTAACAGTTTGTCTATTTTATGTATAATACCATTACTGCAAGTCACATCCTTTGTTGTAAGCGTGGCACCGTTCACATAAATCTTGTTGGCCAATTTGTCCTTATAGCCAAAATTATTAAAGTTGGCTATTGAAGTCATGGGTGCATTGGGCCCTTCAGGTATTTCGTAACTAGTACGTTTGATATTCTGAAAATGATTCAAAACCAAGGCTGTTAATGTTAATGAATCGATAGATGGCAAAGAAGCAAGTGTAATGCCTGCTGCTGTAAATGCTGCATCTGTTGGCGCAAACAAGGTAAAGGGGCCAGGACCTTTTGTAAAGGTCTCTAATTTCGCTTGTTTAATGGCTGCTTGAAATATGGTTAAATCGGGACTAGCATTTAATGTTACATCCAAATTATCAGCAACAACTACCGTTTCGGATTTATTACATTGAACAAACACCAAGCCCAATAGCATTAGGAACATTGGTATTTTTATAAAGGGATTCATAATTTTTCTCATAAACTTTTTTTTACTGGTTTACAATAACAGATAAATTCGGAGCTAGATTGGCTACAACAGAACCATTATATCCTCTAGCCAAAATGGTATAAATTCTTTTGTTGGTCAGATTCGCTGCCCAGGCTCTTCTCGCAATTGGAGTGGTGGTTGGCAATGCGCCAGCTGGTCTGATGAAAAAAGAATCGGTAGGAAGTGCCACATCAAAAGTGCCAGTTACTCCTTTGTATGGAACAGCTGATGCAAATATAGAAGCTGTTGCATTTGTACTACCTCTGTACAAATCTAAAGAAGGTACATTGGGCATTGCATTTACAAATTTCACTCTAACATATCCACTGTCTGGAGCAGTCTTGGTGTCTTCAACATTAAAACCAGTAATATTAGCAGCGGTATCTGTCACAAAATAAGTATAGCTTTTATTTGCAGCAAAAGTTTCTGTAAACTCAAATAGTTTAGTCATGATATTCCCTGTAGCAGGCACAGGAGCAAATCCTTGAATTTTGGTTGCACCAGGGCTAACCAATAAATAATCTCCATTTAAACTGCCATTCATATTTAAGCCACCGCCCGGAAAACTAACAGGGGCTAGCAAAGTATTGCTGACAGGTTTATCATTGATATATAAAATGGTATTAGGCAGCACTGTATAGGCCGCAAAATAACCAAGTTTTACTTGAGCCGCACCTTCATTTGTAGTGCGGTCTGTTACATTGTAGGTATTCTTCTCACAGCCGGAAATAATTCCCATCGCTATAAAAGAAATTACAATTATATTTTTTATGCGTATCATATAAGTATAAATTAATTATTAAGTGATTAGGGTTTACTGAACCAGCATTCGTAAGTATGATAGTCGATATTGAGGCCACCAATTCGTAGCAATTCATCTCTGTTCCATACATATTCACTATTGAACCTTGGTCTAACACGATAAACTGGTTTACCTAAGTTGTCAGCAAATAAAGTAGGCAATACTAAAGATCGATATACTTGTTGACCAGTAATGGGATCTAAATCGGTATAGTGATACCTTCTCATATCCACAAATGTTTCAAAGAAACCCCAGCCCCAAAGTGAAATGTATTTTTGAAGCATAATATCAGTCAAGGTCAAAGTAGCAGTTGTACGCTTAACATTGTTGCCTGCCAGATAATTAGCCCTCTCTGTTGCAGAAATTGGATTGCCACTGAATAAAGTCACATTGCCTCTAGGAAATGAACTTCTATTGATGAAATCAAAATGCAAATTAATGCCATTTGTATAGGCAGCTAATGCAGTAGTTGCATCACCCTTTCTTAAGGCAGCTTCTGCTTTGATAAATTGAATTTCACTAGCTGACATAACTGGCATTACCGCTTTATCAGCAAAAAGATAATGCTTATATAATGAGTTAAATGCAGATGCAGATGGGTTTCCAACATAAAAACTATCCAACCATAATACAGGAATTCTCTTTAAAGCATTTGGACCTGTAGTAGAACCTGAATTAGGGTCGCCTGTAGCAGGGGCAACGCCTCTAAATCCACCATTTCCATTCGCAGTATCTTGTGAGCAAGTTAGCAAATGCTTCATTCTAGGATCTCTATTGAAAGCTGTTGCACTTGTTGGGGTAACACCAGTAAGCGTTGTGCCATCTAATAACCGAACGATAAAATCACTTTGTCTGAAAAGGGGAAGGTTATCGCGATAAGTACCAAAGAAATTGGCATCATCATTTTTTACCGCATCAAAAGGAATCACGAAATCATCAGCTGAAGATGTAATCGCTCTATCGCAATAAGCAATAACGGAGTCGGCATTGTAACTAGCCTTATTGGTAATACGATGTGCATTACGTGCCATGATGCCCCAAGCAAATTTGATCCATTTAGCATTGCTTCCGCTGTATACAAAATCGCCTTTGGCCAATCTTGTACTACTCACGTTGATATCTGTTCTGCTAAGATTATTGATGGCTACTCTAAGAATTGAATCAATGCCTGCATACACTACTTCTTGGTCATCATATTTGAAAAAAGCTTTGTTCTCGATAAATGCCTCTCTGAATATAATTTCACCATGATAATCGGTAGCATATTGAAACATCAAGGCTTTTAAAACCTGAGCAGCTCCAACATAATCCCATTGGCCTTTTTCAGTACCACTTTTGATGATATAATCGAGATTAATTCCCAGTCCAAAATAACATTGGCGCCAAATATCACCGTTAACATCACTTCCTGCATTGTACCCCATTCTGTCCATGTTGTTGACATTGCCAGCAGTGTTGGCTCCAAAATTTTGAACATATTTACTCGCATAACGCGCATCAAACTGTAAGCCTCTTGGAATGGCACTCAACTGGGAAGGAAACACAGAAGAAGCATCCGGATTTTGTGGCGTATCTGGATCACTGTTAATGTCCAAGTATTTTTTACAACTACTTACAGTAGCCAGTATTAATACTGCTGTAAGGATTGTTAATAAACTATATTTTTTCATATAATAACTTTTATGATTTTATTAAAACTGTACTTTACAACCCACATTAATACCTCTTGGTGTAGAAATTGAACCAAAGTCAATACCTGCTCCTCCATATCCTCTTGAGAATGCGGTGTTAGCATTTACACTTGGATCAGCACCAGTATAATTGGTAATGATAAATAAATCTGTTCCAGTGATGAACACAGAAGCATTACTGATTACCCTTTGTTTTTTCAATAAAGACTTGGGCAGATTATAACTTAAGGTTGCATCTCTTAATCTCATCCAATTTACTGTTTCGATAAAATCAGCTTCTGTTACATTGCCTGCTGAATAATAGTCACTTCTATAGTAAGGATAAACCGTAATCGTATTTTTTGTAGGATTGGCGGTATTTTGTAAACCATCATTTAATACACCATTTATTACAACAGGTGTTTCTCTATCTAATGTACGTTTACTCAAACCTGTAACATATAAGAAATATTCATTTCCGTTAAATACATCGCCACCTTTTCTGAAATCCAAATTGAAACTAAAGGTGAAATCTTTGTAAGAAACAGTATTGATTAAGCCTACTTTAAAATCTGGTTGTCTGTCACCTGCTTGGATGAAATCAGCCGCCGCATTTACTGAGGGAAGACCAGAAGTTGGATTGATAATTACTTGTCCAGCTGAATTGGTAACTATTGGAGTAGAAGCGAGGTTTCCTATTGAAGCGCCAGGGAATACTTGACTTCTTACATTACCAAATACCCATGTATCACTATCATAATAAGTTGGTAAATCAGCTGGTAATTTCACTACTTTACCCCGGTTTCTGTCAAAGTTCACGGTAACATCCCAATTTAAATTTTTCTTTTTGATGATGGTAGCGTTAACAACAGCTTCGATACCTTTATTTTCCACCAAACCACCATTCAGGTATTTGAGTACAAATCCTGTTCCGTAACTCACACGATTGGCAATAATCTGACCACGGCTTTTTAAAGAATAATAAGTAAAGTCTACTCCAATACGATTTTTAAGGAATTTCATTTCTCCTCCAAACTCTAGGTTCTCTGTGTATTCTGGTTCCACTCCAAAGTTGTTTCCAAAAACACCATTTGCAAAACCACCTCCAGTTGAAGTTGCTTGTGCAAATAAACGATCAATCAAATAGGGGGAATATAATCCCTTACCAGTAGTACCGTAACTAATTCTAGCTTTTCCATAGCTTAACCAAGGCACTTTGTCGAAAATCTTCAAATCTCCAAAAATGAAACTTAAAGAAGCAGATCCGAAATTATAGAAGGGATTTTTTTCAACTTCACGGCTTAAGAAAGTACTGGTTCCTTCACGCGTTCCTGCAAAAGAAGCATACAATAAATTATTATAAGAAATTGAGTAGTTGCCGAAGAAACGAACTTTTCTTGTATTCAATACAGTTGTTTTGGCAAATAAGCTTAAAGGATCCGTGTTATTAATGGAAACGAAATTAGGTTCAAAGAATCTTTCTCCTCTTTGTGCTTCAATGCGCGTTTTATTGTCATCATTGGCGAAACCAACTGTTAAAGAGGTAGAGAATTTATTGAACTTTTTCTTCATTGTTGTTTTAAATACATTACTCAGGTTCCTCGTGTTTTGCTCATATAAACTATAAAAGCCATTCACGGCAAAACCAAAACGGCTTTGTGGGTGCATCAAGAAATCACCTGTTTGGCTGTATACGTCCAATCCAGTGGTATTAGCTACATTTAACCATTTAAATGGATCTGCACTAACCGTTAGTGTTGTTGCCAATCTATTGGTTTTGTCCTGCGATCTGTTTTTAGTTACATCCCAGAATGGGTTGTCAAATTCAGCACTTAAAGCGGAAGAATTTGATCTGTATAATTTACGGGTACCATCAGTATTTTGAAAATCTCTTACATCAAATTCACTAGGGTAGTTAAGTAGATTCAACAAATAACCACCTGCACCCTTAGATGATTTATCAGTAGTTGAGTTTGAGTAAGTAATACCAGAACTGATATTGACTTTCTTTGAAACTTTGATTGTTCCATTTAAGCCAATGGTTAGTTTTTCATACCCGGTATTAGGGATGATACCTTTTTGATCAAAATAGCTACCCGATAAACGATAGGTAGAAATATCTCCACCACCATCTACATCTACTGCATGTCTTTGAGAGAAGCCTGTTCTGAAAAAATTATGGACATTATCATACAAATTAGTATTGGCTGAATATTTTGGTCCAAAGAATGCGTAGGAGTTACCATATGAATATGGGTTTACTACAGCATTGGGGTCAGCGATACCAGCAGATCCTCTTCCATAAGTAGTTTGGATTTCAGGAAACATATATACTTTTTCCCAGCGGAAAGAATTGCTATAACGCATAGAAGCCTTTCCTTGTTTACCTTTTTTGGTTACCACAACGATGGCACCAGATGCACCATCAGAACCATATAAAGCAGTTGCTTCTGGTCCTTTTAATATGGTAACACTTTCAATATCTTCAGAATTCAAATCCATGGCACGGTTGCCATAATCTGAATTTCTATTACCTAATGCATTGCCTGAACTTCCGCTGGCTAGGTTTTCCTGATTCATGGTTTGGTTATCATATGGAACACCATCTACCACAAATAAAGGGGAATTACTATTACCAATAGAAACAGCACCTCTTAAAACGATGGTGGTAGAAGCGCCAGGCGCACCTGCTGTGGGTGTAATATTAGCACCAGCAACTCTACCTGCAAGGGCATTGATCCAATTGTCTCTTTGTGATTTGGCTACATCTTCACCCTTCACTTCCTGGGCGGTATAACCTAATTCGCGTTTGCTTTTTTTAACACCATATGCAGTAACAACTACTTCACCCAATTGTTTTTGGGCTTGAACCATTCTTACATTGATTTTGTTGTCACTGCCCACAGTGAATTCTTGTCGGGCATAATCAACAAAGCTGAAGACCAGCACCTGGCCTTTGTTAGCAGCAATCGAATAAAAACCTGCCTGGTTGGTTTTGGTGGCAGTTTTTGTACCCTTCACAGACACAGTAACATCTCTTAGCGCGGTATTATCATCATCACTGATTACTACACCGGTAATTTGAGCTGAGCTATAAAAAGGGGAAAGGAAAAACAGCATGACTATGATGCTGGTTGCAATTTTTCTCATATAACAAATTTTGGTGCCCGTAAATTAGCAAATCTTTACAGAACTTTGACAAATAGTTTTAAAAAAATGGGGTTCCTGAAAAAAAAAGGCTGAACGGCATTTTTTTAAGGCATTGCTATTGGCAATAATGTATTCGAAAATATTATATCAAATAGTAAGGATTGATTGGATAGACTGAGATTCTACATTATTTCAATTGGTGGAAATCTTGCTTTTCTGAAGACTTTGCAGCAGCAGCTTCTTCCTCATCTGGTGCTACAGAGTAACTGCCAAAAAGAGAGCATAGCTGCCTTGCTTTATAAAGGCCACGATTGAATTTATTTCCCATTACAATGATGCAGGCGTTTTCGTCTAGCATTCTAATAAATACAGCATTGTTTCCATGCCACCATCCGTTGTGATAAATTAATTTTTTGCCATTGGGGAAAATAGTCATCCTCCATCCTAATCCATAGTTTTTTGTACCTGTTTTTTCGATGCTGTAGGGGCTGTATGCTTCTGCCAATGTTTCTTTGTTGAAAATCAAATTGCTATTGAGTAATCTTTCCCATTGCAGCAAATCCCTAGGAGTAGTATAGATATTTTTATCTCCGTAAACATTGTCTAAAAAATTGAAGACCATGACATCGTTTTTCCAATTATAGCTGGGGCTCACATCTTTACTCATAGATAGGTCAAATACAAAACTGTTCTTCATCCCAAGTGGAATAAAGAAATTATCCTTTAAAAAGGCAGCGTATTTCTTCTTGCTTATTTTTTCAATTAAAAGGGCGAGTAATGCATAATTGGTATTGCAATAGGAGAAATGAGTATTTGGGGTAGCTATATTTTGAATTGCTGGTTTCTTCGTAATCAAATATTGAAGCACGTCTTCATTGGTCACCATTTGATTTTTATCCCAGCCCAGACTTTCCATGAAATAAATGTAATTGGGTAAACCACTCCGATGGTTGAGAAGGGTTCTAATAGTTACGCCAGGATAATTGAAAGACGGGAAGTACTTTGATAATTCGTCTTCTAATTGAAGTTTTCCTTCCTGCTTTAAAAGTAAAATACCCATCGCCGTAAATGTTTTGCTTACAGAGGCAATATGAAAGGGGGTGTTGGCATTGATGCTATCCTTGCCGGGAAGATGTCCGGTACCATTGTATTTTTCGTACAAAATTGTACCATTTTGAGCAATCAAGATGCCGCCATTTAAGCCAATGGAGCCTAGTGTACTATCATACCAGTTGTTGCAGGCCTTGGCTATTCGAAGGGATTCTGCGTTATTGAATGGTAGGGGAGCTGGAAATTCGATAGGCTGCCTTTCTGCTGTTTCCTGATTTTTTTTATTCCCATTGAAATTGCAGGAAATTAAGATGGTTATTCCGAATAGAAGTATACTGGCATTTATTTTAATGCCCCTTCTGTTGGTGCTCTTATTTGGTAAGAATTTTATAGACATATTGATTTTATAATTCTATTACCATATCAATAATGTTGGTTAGTACATTAAATCTACAATCAATTGATATATTTGTGCAAAATACGGAGTAATCATTATGTCGGACAAAAATTTAACCAGTTATCCTAAAGAGAAAATAAATATACTTTTTCTTGAAAACATTAGTGAAGTGGCTGTAAAGCAATTTACTAGGGCAGGGTATGTGAATGTAAAAAAAATCACAGGTGCCCTAAGTGAAGAGGAATTGTGTAAGGCAATTAAAGACATTCATATTTTAGGCATTCGGAGTAAAACGATGATTACTAAAAAGGTATTGGATGCAGCAGCAAAATTACAAGCCATTGGATGTTTTTGTATTGGTGTCAATCAGGTAGATATAAAGCAGGCGACAAAGAATGGGGTAGGTGTTTTTAATGCACCCTATAGTAATACCAGAAGTGTAGCGGAATTAGTGATAGGAGCTTCTATTATGCTAATCAGAAAAATAATTGACAAAAATAAAGCAGCACATGAAGGCGTATGGTTGAAAGAAGCAAGTGGCAGCTATGAATTACGAGGTAAAACATTAGGGATTATTGGGTACGGAAATATAGGAAGTCAGGTCTCCGTTTTGGCAGAAAGCTTGGGTATGAAAGTGATTTTTTATGATATTGAAACCAAACTCCCTTTAGGAAATGCGGTAGATAAAAAGTCTTTGAAAGAAGTAGTAGGCAATGCTGATATAGTCACCTTACATATTCCAGAATTGGGTACTACAAAAAACCTGATTAATAAATCAATGCTAAAATATTTCAAGAAAGGAAGTATCCTGATCAATTATGCCAGGGGTGAAGTAGTTGATTTGGAAGCCCTTCGGAAATCTTTGTTAGAAGAGCATATTGGCGGTGCCGCGATAGATGTTTTTCCTTGGGAACCTGAAAAAAATGGGGATCATTTTGAAAGCCCATTACAAGGCTTGAGTAATGTATTGCTTACGCCCCATATTGGCGGAAGTACACAGGAAGCGCAGCAAAACATTGGGGATGATGTGAGTAATAAATTATTTCTTTATTTAGAGAAAGGAATTAGCACAGGATCACATTCTATTCCAGCACTTGCATTGCCTGCACAAGAAGGGACTCATCGCATCTTACATATACATGCCAATGTACCTGGGGTGCTCAGTGAAATCAATACTCAATTAAGTAAGCACAAGATTAATATTGTAGGTCAGTACCTCAAAACAAATGATGCAATTGGGTATGTTGTTTTAGATGTAGATAAAGCCTTAAGTAAAAATGCATTGGAGCTACTAAAAAGGGTAAAACATACCATCAAAGTGAGAATTGTATATTGATAGAAAAGATTAAATATTGGTATTTGTGAATTGAAAAATACTTACGTAATTATTAGTCTTTAATAATTTTTCAGAATAAAATTAATACCATTGATAAATTGATTGTTTAATCCTGATTTTAGTAAGCCCTGGTATTCTTTTCTTTCAAAACTGTTATACCAAGTATAGTTTAGATTTCCAATACTCTTCAGTTTTCCTTGAATAACTTTATCATCGAAGCTAGTATAGTAAGAGAGGACAGTATTGTCAACCGACTTCAACTTTCCAATCAAGGATTGGTTATCGAAATTTGAATAATATTGAAGATTTAGTATGCCCGCTCTTTTTAGTTTACCCTTTAGCGCTTCGTTTTCGAATTGCATATAATATTCCAGCGCAAGGTTACCAATTGATTTTACTTTTCCTTTGAGCCATTCATTTTCGAATGAATTAAAATACATTATTTCACAAGTGCCGAGGCTTTTAATTTTTCCTTTAATTGATACATCAGTTGTTGCTGGATAATACTCAGGTTTACCCATAAATGCCTGTAGTTTACCAGGAGAATAGCCCATTCTGCCTGGTTCAAGAGCTGTTCCCCATTCCTGTATATTACCATCTGCAGTAAGATGAATAATCAATCCCTGATCTGCAGAAAAGGAATAGGAGCTAAGGGCGCCATTATTTGAAATGGTTATCTCAGAAAGCTTTTGTGCAGTGCAAAATTGAATCAAAAAAATTAAAAAAAGTGAGCTGTGTATTTTCTTCATTTTCATTTAATTGGGAATTATGAATCATTTTTTCTAGTAAAGTGAAATGAATATTTCATCATTCAGCTATTTGCTATGGGGTATCAAAAAATATTGCAAGAATATCTTTTATTGAAGGATACGTATTACTGATTGGGTCCTTAATCTGACTGGTTTTAACCCATTTTAGGTCAGTGATATGTTCTTCTTTTTGGGGGCGCAAATATTGTTCTCCTTTAATCGTCATATAATACCATTCCGTGGTCTTTAAAAAATGCTTACCAAAGGACTCGTAGGTATGGTAGGTATTGCCGATTTTTTTCTTCAGTTTTAATCCGCTTACGCCCGTTTCTTCTTCCACTTCTCGAATAGCAGCCATTTCGGCCGTTTCTCCTTTTTCGATTTTGCCTTTTGGTAAATCCCATTTCCCTAAGCGTTCTATAAACAATATTTCCTTTTGTTGATTTTGAACAATTCCACCTGCAGTATGTATTTCAGTGAAATTTTTAGCAAAAACTTTCCACAGTTTATCTAAGTCTGAATGAAGTAATATGCCTGCATGAAAAGCAGGTTTTTGGATTTCGTGCAGCAAGGATTTTATTGCTGGGGAGCTGATTTCGTCTACAAAAACAGCATCTGGATGATGTAGAATTTCGTTGAGTTCCGGATTTATTTCGTTGCATAAATAAACCGGTTTATCCCCAAAATAAATTTTTATATGCATACAGTTATATTCAACATGACGAGTGAGTGCTGATATCGATTTATATTTGTATTATGACAAATGAAAAAGCTACAGCAGAAAAACTATTACAAGTTAATGCAATAAAATTAAGTCCACAAGCTCCTTTTACTTGGGCGAGTGGTTGGAAAAGTCCAATTTATTGTGACAATAGAAGGGTGCTTGGATTTCCCTATATCCGCGATTTTATTAAAAGTGAATTGTGTAGTGTTATTTTCGAGCAATTTGAACAAGCAGATTTGTTGGCAGGAGTAGCTACAGCAGGTATTGCTTGGGGGGCGATGGCAGCCGATCAGTTAAAATTACCCTATATATATGTACGTCCCAAGCCCAAAGAGCATGGTATGGGGAATCAGATCGAAGGTTTTTATGAACCTAAAAAAAAGGTGTTGGTAATTGAAGATTTAATATCTACAGGTAAAAGTAGTTTGCAAGTATGTGAGGTTTTGAGGGCGGCTGGCTTAGAGGTGGTTGGGATGTTGTCGATTTTTAATTATGGTTTTGATGTGGCTACACAGGCTTTTGCTGAAGCCAAGATTCCTTTTGTTTCACTCACCAATTATGCTACATTAATTGATTTAGCTGCTGAGAAGGGGATCATTTCATCCGAGGAAATCAATACTTTGTTAAACTGGCGTCAACAGCCTCAACTGTGGGGACAATAATTTTAAATTTACAGGATGAAAAGAATAGGAATAAGCTTAATTGGCTTAATGCTTTGCGCTAATTTTTTAATGGCACAAACCAAACCAGTTGAAAAAGCAACTTTTAAAACCCCGCAGGTTCAATGCGAAGAAGGTAAGCTATACCTAGAAGAAAGAATGATTCGCGAATATGGAATTACTGCAGTGAATGCCAATTTTCAGAAACGTAGCACTACTGTTACTTGGCTTACTGACCGAACTACTGCCGAGAATATCAAAGTGATCTTTTCTTATCTCGGTTTTGATGCAGATGATGTAACTGCAGATGAAATTGCCTTCAAAAAATTACCTGCCTGCTGTAAAAAGCCAATTCCTCAACCAAAGCAGGTGCCCAATGCCGATTCTATCAAAGCAGTTCAAAGTGCTACTCTTTTAGATAGTTTAAGGAAAAAGAATGCACTCGATTCGGTAAATAGGGGGTCCAAATTGGGCATTCCCTCAAAATCAAAGTCCTAAGTGATTGTTTAAAACAATTGAAATTGTTGTTTTCCTTCATAGATAACCGGGAAGGATTTATAGACATTTGCTTTTCCCACCTTTACTTTTCCAGTAATTCTCACCAGCACTTCCTGTCCAAATAGGGAGCTAATGGCATTTTTGAAGACATTCTTCATGTCCACTTTAATTGTTAGGGGAATGGCAAAATCTGCTCTTTTCGGGATACTCACTTGAAATTCTTGTGAGGTTTGCCCCAAATAATTGCCATCAATAAAAATGTCCAGGTCTGTTCTTTTTAACTGTAATCCAAAATTGTTAGGATTGTAATAAATCAGTTCCATCTTTATTTCGGAGTTAGAAAACCCTAATTTTTTAATACTAAAATTCTTGAAATCTTTATATACGAGTTCCTGAGGAACACGACAGGATGGCATAATCAAAATAGAGATCAATAATAACAGAAAGTAGGGTAGTGTGCTCCGGTTCATATGAATCTTTTAAAGGACTAAGGTATAAAAAAAATCAATTAGAGATTTACTGACTTTTTGAACATTCTTAAGTACTAAATATTTTAGATTATATCCTTCTTTGTCAATAAAATTATGCATAATTATCAACTAATTTAAGTAGTAAAATAAAAATTACATAAATAAATGGAAACCATACGTTAATATTATATCAGTAAAATTAAATAATAGC
>CAIOIZ010000142.1 GCA_903858475.1 uncultured Bacteroidota bacterium | reverse complement strand
CCGGTTTCATCACCACCTTCGTTTTTTTGTTTCCAATTACTGATAGCAGATACTACCAATTTGCGTAAAGGTACAGCAGGGTGTTTTGGATTGTTTTCCAAAATAGCCAGCGCCTTTTCAACCTGCATACCACGAATTAGATCAGCCAATAAGCGCATCTTACGGGGAGAGGTAGGATAATTATTCAGTTTTGCTATTGCTTCCATTTTAAATTATGTTTAAGAGGTTTAAGTGATTAGCTTTTTAGTTTATCACATAAACATTTCTTTACGATATTTTTTTACTTGAGTGACCTCTGAAATTTCTTGTAGGTGCAAATTCACCTAATTTATGACCCACCATGAATTCTGTAACATACACCGGAATAAATTTATTTCCGTTGTGAACCGCAAAAGTATGTCCAACAAAATCAGGAGTGATAGTACTTCTTCTGCTCCATGTTTTAAGAACACCCTTCTTGCCTTTGCCTTCATTGATAGCAGCAACTTTTCCTTCCAATTTTGCTTCTACATAAGGGCCTTTTTTTAACGAACGTGGCATATTTTTTTATTTTTTGTTGATTCTCCTGTTGAACAGGATATTTTAACAATGATTAAATTTATTTCTTAGGTAATTTTTTACCGTTTCTGCGTTGGATAATCATTTTATCAGAGCCTTTTCCTCTAGTACGTGTGATTTCACCTTTAGCATATTTACCTGTCCGGCTACGAGGATGACCTCCACTTGCTCTACCTTCACCACCACCCATCGGATGATCTACTGGGTTCATGGCAACTGCTCTTGTACGTGGGCGAATACCTTTCCATCTGTTTCTACCAGCTTTACCCATGCTCTCCAGATTATGGTCGCTATTACTAACTACCCCAACTGTTGCATAGCAATTGATCAATACTTTTCTCAATTCACCGCTTGGCATTTTTAAAACCGCATATTTCTCTTCCTTGTTGTTCAACTGTGCAGAAGTACCAGCACTACGTACTAGAATACCACCATGACCAGGTTGCATTTCAATATTGTGCACATTAGTACCCAATGGCATATGCTTCAACTGAAGTGCATTACCCAATTCAGGAACTACACTGTCGCCACTGATAACGGTTTGGCCTACCTGTAAACCTTGTGGAGCCAGGATATAGCGCTTTTCGCCATCAACAAACGAAATCAATGCAATGAATGCAGTACGATTAGGATCATATTCAATGGTCTTAACAGTAGCTGGAATATCTTTTTTATTTCTTTTGAAATCTACTAAACGATACATGGTTTTATTTCCACCACCCATATAACGCATACTTCTACGGCCTTGAGCATTACGACCGGCTGTATTCTTCTGTTTTTCTACCAAACTTTTTTCAGGAACATTGGTGGTAACCTCTGCATAAGCGTTCCCAATTCTCCAACGAGTACCTGCTGTAATTGGTTTGTATTTTTTAAGTGCCATTTTCTTTTACTTTTTATTTTGTCAAAACTTTGCGGTGCTGACCACCATTCATTTATAAATTATACGCCTGTTCCGTACAGATCAATTGTTTCGCCTGCTGCTACTGTTACAATTGCTTTCTTTTTAGAAGGCTTGCGACCTACAATAAATCCTGCTTTTGTATACTTAGCTTTTTGCTTAGAAGGAACAACAATGGTGTTTACATTTTCTACTTGTACACCATAAAAACTTTCAATGGCTTTCTTTATCTCCAGTTTGTTGGCTTTTTTGTCAACAATAAAAGAATAACGATTCTCTTTTTCTGTTTGCTTATTTGCTTTTTCAGATAAAATCGGCTTTATTAAAACGTCTGACTGTTTCATCAATTTTTTATTTAAGATTTACTATGCTTCTGCTTCAGGAGCACTGAAAATTTTTGCTGCACTTTCTGTAAGTACCAACACATTCGCATTTACAATATCATACGTATTCATATCGCTCAATAAAGTACCACACACTTTTGGTACATTACGTAAACTCAAATACAGGTTATCATTGTATTCAGGAATTACCAACAATGCTTTTTTATTAGCAATGTTCAGGTTCTTCAAAATACCAGCGAAAGTTTTTGTTTTAGGGGCATCCATGGTTACATCTTCTAATACCAGGATAGCATTTTCTTTAGCCTTGTAAGCCAATGCGCTCATTTTGGCTAAATCCTTCACCTTGCGGTTCAGTTTAATATCATATGCATGTGGCTTGGGACCGAAAATGGTACCACCACCTTTATACAAGGGGTTACGAAGATTACCTTTTCTGGCTCCACCAGTACCTTTTTGTTTGTGCAATTTTTTAGAAGAACCTTGTACTTCTGCACGGGTTTTAACCTTATGGTTACCCTGGCGCTGTGCACCCTGGTATTGCTTTACAGCCAGATAAATCACGTGGTCGTTTGGTTCAATACCAAATATCTCTTCTGGTAATTCAACTGTCCTTCCTGTTTTTTGTCCCTGTGTATTTAAAACGTCTACTTGCATTGTGTGTATTTTTGAAACGCAAAAAATGCGAATTACTTTTGAATTAATACGATTGAACCGTTATGGCCCGGTACGGAACCGCTAACCAGTATATAATTTTTTTCTGCAAAAATCTTTACTACCCTAAGGCCCTTGGTCTTCACTCTGTCACCACCCATACGACCACCCATACGCATACCTTTAAATACACGGCTGGCATCAGAAGAGTTACCAATAGAACCGGGCGCTCTTGACCTGTCATGCTGGCCATGAGATTGACCACCAACACCACTAAAGCCATGGCGCTTCACAACACCCTGGAAACCCTTGCCCTTGGTAGTTCCGACAACTTCTACTTTGTCGCCTTCGGCAAAAATGTCCACAGTGATTGTTTCACCAACACTTTTATCTGATTCGCTATCGCGGATTTCTTTAATTACTTTTTTGGGAGAGGTCTGAGCCTTGGCGAAATGGTTAATGTCAGCTTTTGTAGAGTGCTTTTCTTTTTTATCGCCGAATGCTATTTGGAGAGCATTGTAACCGTCTGTTTCTACGGTCTTCTTTTGAGTTACTACGCATGGGCCCGCTTCAATGATTGTAACAGCAGTCTGCTTGCCATTAGAATCAAAAATGCTGGTCATGCCAACTTTTTTTCCAATAATACTTTTCATTGTATCTGTATTTATGCCCAGCGGTCTGGTCGAATGACGAGACTTAGGCGTTCAATTTTTTTTTCTTTTTAAGAACTTGGCCTGCGCTTTTCTCCGCCTCAACGGAAATAGTTCATCATGCCTTGATCTCAACATCCACACCACTTGGCAAATCCAATTTGCTTAAAGCATCAACAGTACGGCTGCTGCTGGTGTAAATGTCTAATAAACGTTTGTGTGTACACAGCTGAAACTGCTCCCTTGCTTTTTTATTAACGTGGGGGCTACGCAATACAGTAAAGATCTTCTTATGAGTAGGTAAGGGAATTGGCCCTGTTACTACTGCGCCAGTACTGCGTACAGTTTTTACAATCTTTTCTGCTGATTTGTCTACTAAATTGTGATCGTAAGACTGTAATTTTATTCTGATTCTCTGTGACATATGTAAAGAACTTTAAGATTCCTTTTTTTAATTTGGAGTGCAAAGGTAAGTGCATTTCAAATAAATGCAAAGAATTTTTGCAACTATTTTTAGCTTTTTGTCAAATAAACCAAAAAAAACTACCATTTACTTGTCAAAATATTCCCTTGTATTTCAATACTAAAGAGGCAGCTTTAATCGTTTTCAAGGTGTCTAATTAAAAAATTAATTATCAGCCGCAAGGCTTGAACCCATTATCATGACCTATTTTATGAAATTAAGTATTGTTCCTTTTTGCCTTTTATTGGGATTACAGAGCAATGCCCAAAATTTACATGCAGACGTTTTTGCCGGAATTAGTACCTACCAAGGTGATCTAGAAGCAAAAAAAGTATCCATGAATTTTGCTAAGCCTGCTATTGGCCTTGGTGCATCCTACGATATCACCAGCAGATTGATTGGAAGAGCTGGCTTTAGTTTCGGCAAAGTTTCAGCTTCTGACAAATCAAATACCAATTCCAAGCCCATTTTGGACAGAAATTTGAACTTCAGTACGAGTATCGCTGAATTTCATTTAGCCCTGGAATTTAATTTTCTGGACCTTTCAGAACATAGCCTTAGTCCATATATATTTGCAGGGGTAGCCGGTTTTCATTTTAATCCTTACACTGAAACGCCTAGTTCAAATAAGGTATTCCTACAGCCGCTGAGTACTGAAGGACAGGGCCTTAGTCAATACCCCGACCGCAAACCATACAAACTCACCCAAATGGCCATCCCCTTCGGAGGCGGATTGAAATTTGAGTTTAGTGATAATATTCAGATTGCTGCTGAAGTGGGATTGAGAAAATTATTTACCGATTACTTGGATGATGTTAGTACTTATTATGTAGATCAAGCCACTTTATTGGCTGCAAAAGGCCCCTTGGCAGTGGACTTAGCCTATCGTGGCGACGAATTGAGCGGTGGGTCTCCCTACCCTCCTGCAGGCACTATTAGAGGTGGGTCTAAATACAAAGACTGGTATACTTTTTCTGGATTAAGACTCAGTTATAGACTAGGCAATAACAGTAGCAATAATAAAGGCGGCAAAAACAAAATGGGTTGCCCTACTACCATTTATTAGGCGTAGAGAGTAATACTTGACAGGGCTCTCTAGTCCTTTTCGACTACCCCACTACTATTTGTATTGGAATTTACTTCAGCAGTACCCTTGTACCTGACAATACCGCTGCTGCTGGCATGAGCATCTAATTTAATGCTGGCAAATACGTTTACAATTCCGCTACTACTGGCGTCAGCCTTGGTTTGCTCACTTAATAAAGTGCCAGCTTCTATTTCTCCACTGCTACTGGCTTCCGCTCTAACTATTCTAGCTCGACCTCCAATAGTTATTTTTGAACTACTACTTGCCTCTAAAACAAGTTCGGGTGCATCTACGTTGGCATTGATAGTAGCCGAACTACTTGTTATCATCTTTATTTTTTCGGTAGATTTCAATACCTCTATAATCTCAATATGGGCACTGGAGGAGGCCTTGATTTCACCAATTGAAGGAGCTGTTATATATACCTTCAAATGAGCATTCATCAGATTTACATTCCGCGTTCTAATTTTTAAAGTATGATCCTCTACTTTGGTGACAAGAAACTCCAACACATTGTCATCAGCTTCTACTTCTACCGCAAAATGGTCTCCTACCCTTATCTCTACCTCTACTCCAGTAGAAGCACTTATACTGCTAAATTCTTTGACAGATCTTTTCTGAGTTATGATATTACCGCTTCCTGTAACATTACTACAGGAATATAATAAGAAACTAAGTAGGGAGAATAGTAAGATCTTATGCATAACTGTAAAGTTTATGCAAATATAGTGGGCTCTATTATAAAAGGGATTTGACAAGTTCATAATAATCAAGAAAAAATTGCAATTTATTAGCATCCCTAGTTTCTGCCTCACTGGGAAACTGTTTATCTTCGCTGTCAAATGACAGAAAAAATTATCATCCTGGACTTTGGCTCACAATACACACAGTTAATTGCTCGTGTTGTCAGGGAAGCCAATGTATTTTGCGAAATCCTTCCCTTTCACAAGCAAATTGATTTTGAACCTGAACTTAAAGGCATTATCCTTTCAGGCTCCCCATTTTCTGTAAACGAAGAAAAAGCCCCTCTTATTGATATTGCTTCTTTAGCTGCTCGCCTACCCGTTTTGGGAATTTGCTATGGTGCGCAATTAACCGCTAAGGTTTTTGGCGGCAGGGTGGAAAAAAGTGAAAAAAGAGAATACGGCAGAGCCAAACTTCAAATAAAAAAGCAGGACTTATTATTAGCGGATGTTTCGGACCAATCGCAGGTATGGATGAGCCATAGTGATACCATCAAGGAATTACCAACTGGATTTGAATTATTAGGTATAACGGAAAGCATCCCCATTGCTGCATTTAAAAGAGTCGATTCTACTGGCTGTGCTCTCTATGGACTTCAATTTCACCCAGAAGTATATCATTCATCTGAAGGGAAGAAAATCATTCAGAATTTTCTTGTGAAAATATGCGGCTGCAAACAAGATTGGACGGCAGCCCATTTTATTACCGACACTGTCAATAATTTAAAAAAACAAATTGGCAATCGAAAAGTTATAATGGCGCTAAGTGGTGGAGTTGATTCCACTGTAGCAGCCACATTAATTCATAAAGCAATCGGAGAAAATTTGTTTGGCATTTTTGTAGACAATGGAGTACTACGCAAAAATGAATTTGAAGAAGTGCTAGATATCTATCATCAATTGGGATTGAATGTAAAGGGAGTTGATGAAAAGGAATTATTCTATCGTGAATTAGCCAATAAAACCAATCCTGAAGAAAAAAGAAAAACTATTGGTCGATTATTTATTGAAGTGTTTGACAAAGAAGCGCATCACATAGAAGGAATTGAATTGTTGGGACAAGGAACTATTTACCCTGATGTAATTGAATCTGTATCGGTACATGGGCCTTCTGTTACGATCAAATCGCACCACAACGTAGGTGGCTTACCCGATACCATGAAACTGGAATTGGTAGAGCCATTAAGATCATTGTTTAAAGATGAAGTTAGAAGAGTGGGACTAGAGTTGGGGCTACCACCTGCAATGATTTATCGTCATCCATTTCCGGGTCCAGGACTTGCCATCAGAATATTGGGAGAAATTACAGAAGAAAAGGTACAATTATTACAAGCAGCTGATGACCTATATATAAAAGGACTTAAAAAAGCCAATTTATATGATAGCATATGGCAGGCAGGTGCCATTTTACTACCTGTAAAAAGTGTAGGTGTTATGGGTGATGAAAGAACCTATGAATTTACAGTAGCACTTAGGGCAGTAACTTCGGTTGATGGTATGACGGCAGACTGGGCTCATTTACCGTATGAATTCTTGGCTGATATTTCGAATGAAATTATCAACAATGTAAGAGGCATCAACCGAGTAGTATACGACATTAGTAGTAAACCTCCCGCTACCATTGAATGGGAATAAAAAGAGCAATTGAAGTATATATGATACATCATGGGATTAGGCATTGTACCCATAATCTTGTTATATGAAAATAAAAATAGTCAGCCTGTTTATTATTAGTTGTATGTTATTCATGAGTCTGCCATTGCAGTCACAAAATAACAATGCAGCAGCCTTGCCTAGTTATAAAATAGGCCTTTTTGCACCGTTGTATTTGGATTCTATTTTCACTGATAACAACTTCAAATACAAACAGGGTTTTCCTAAATTTATTTTACCGGCACTGGATTTTGTACAAGGTGCAGAAATCGCATTGGATTCCATGTCGCTGGATAATGCCCATTTGAAGGTCAACATATATGATAGCAGATCATATAAAGAATCGATAAGCTACCTTATAAAAAGTAAACGGCTCGACAGCCTTGATTTAATTATAGGCTCTGTTAAAGATGCAGATTATAAACAATTGGCCGATTTCGCACTTGCTAAAAACATCCCATTTATTTCTGCAACCTATCCCAATGATGGCGGCATTACTGGAAATCCTTTTACCTTAATTATTAACTCCACCTTAAAATCGCATTGCGAGGCCATCTATAGTTATATTCTGCAGAACCATGGTACGGATAAAATCTATTTGGTAAGGCAGAAGGGCGCACAAGAAGATAAAATAGCAGCTTATTTTAGTCAATTGAATGAACAAGAAGGACGTCCTCTATTAAACATTCAAACCATTCTTTTTGATAGTATTGGAGCAATTCCAAAAATTGTCAATAAACTTGATAGCAACAGACAAAACGTTTTGATTGGAGGAAGTTTGGATGAAAATTTCGCAGGTGCGCTTGCAAAAACTTGCCAAGAAGTATATCATTCTTATTCTAAACTCACTCTGATTGGAATGCCCAACTGGTATAGCTTCAAAGTATTTAACAACAAAGAAGTGTTGAAAGATTTTCCAGTTTACTACACCTCTCCTTATTGGAATGCTAAACTAGATAGCTTTAGTAAGGTTTTGACTAATGCATACGCCATAAAATTCAAAACCAAGCCTTCCGATATGGCCTTCAAAGGCTTTGAAGCAATGCACCTGTTTTCTACATTACTCATCAAGCATCCCAATGATTTAATGAGTAACCTGAATGATAAAACATGCAAGGTTTTTTGCGATTATACTTTCAAGCCTGTACTACTCAAAAAGGGAAATGCCAGTCCTGATTATTTTGAAAACAAACATCTTTATTTTATTCGAATCCTCAATGGAACCGAATCGAAGGCTTGGTAAAATATTTTTAGTTGAGATGCTTTCTTTGCAGTGTATACAATAGAATAAAAAGTAGGGGAAAGAACATGAAATAAACTACCACTGTTTTCAATACTACTGTTCCTACAAATAGGAATAAAGCGATATAAGGCAATACCTCTCCTATCAACCATAGTGCATAGCCTTGCTTTTTAAGTTTACGCATTTCAATAGCTCCATACACACAAAGCGAAATGGCAATCAAGGATATAATTAATAGCGGCACTTTATTTTCAATGGATTTAGCCATTAATTCACGCGCTTCGGGCCCAGCCAATTTCCTAACAAATGCAGGAGCAGTCGATAATTTTTCTTGAGCTTTATCAAATTCTTCCAAGGCTTTGGAACCAGTAAAATAACTACTAACTGCACTATATAACTCCCAAGCTGAACCAATAAAGGTTAGGATGGTAAGAATATTAATCCCAAGCGTCATTTTTTTAGGCTCATTGGCAACTAATTGATCATTTAATTCCATAATGTTATTTTTTTACAAGTTAAACATTATGGAGAAAACAAACAATACTGAGAAAAAATTAGTGGCTGTGCTGAAGTTTTAAATAATCGAGATAATACACCAGTTTAAGGGTTATTTCATTGCTATGAGGCGCATCAAACATATTGCTGAAATTCTTTAAATAGTTGGTATTTTGGTAAGGATCCAAAGCTACATTTGATCCTAGGGCATTCTTCCAAGCCAAGGTAATGCGACTGCCAGGGAGGAAGTCCCAGGTATAAAACATATCTATATTAAAGAAATTGGTGTTCTTATTCTTTCCATTAACAAAAGGAATTTCATTCCAATAGCCATCATTTTTCAGCGTATAGAAATTCGTATTATTTAAGTAAGTCCAATTGTGCCGCAGTCGTATTGACCAATTCATTCGTTGGGTAAATCCATATTGCGTTAGGAAAACAAAAGTGTTGCGTTTCAAATCTCTTCTGGCAATGATCGGTTCGTTGCCAATGCGATGACTAAAACCCCAGTTGCCTTTATCTTGTTCATTGTCCATACTAGCGGTAATCTGTAGACGAGGATTGAAACGATATCTAAAGGAAATAGATGAATTCCAATAAGGATCATTGGGAAGTGGAGATTCTGCAGCACCCAAGGTATATTTGAAATACAGTTTCTTTCTACTATCACTACTACCACTAATACCGAGATAATAATAAGGGGTACGTTTAAGCAGTTTTCCGGGTGTTCTTGGTTCAAAAAAATCATTGTACCAAAAAGGTTTTGAACTCAGCGAAGCAGTTAAATCCCAAAAGCGTTTAGTCAAATAAAATGCTTTTGCTGTAAACCCGAAATCGGTCCAATTGAAAGGTTTGTATAAATAATTATTATCTACCCGAAGTGAAAAATTATATTGTAATAATTTTCTATTGGGTCGGTTTTTATAATAACCGCCGGAAGCAAATACGTTATAAGAATTATTATTTAATAAGTACCCCAAATCATTGGGATCGTATTGGTCACTTTCGATACCGCCTCCTAGTCCAAAACGCCACAAACCACTCACTTTATTGAATTGCGTTACAGTAGTATATCCTTGCGAAGCACCATTCGTTCCCCAGATATTGCTGTATTTCGTTGTAAATAAAAAATTATACTTATTGCGTTTATCAAAAATGGAGAGGTCTACGCTACTAACATTTGCATTGCGGGTATTGCCCTTACGCAATACATTGGTATTTGTAAAACTAATGGAGGAACGATTCTTCAAAGTCTTGTCAAAAACGATGATATTGTAATTAGTCAATGGAGAGGTAAGGATGGAAGAATCAACCCCTGTATTATTATTCCGCAATTTTGCATGCATCGGCACCGACAATGCATTCAAAACTCCAATTCCCAGATTATCTTTTGTGCGACCACTAAATTTAGAAGCATTGTACAATCTTGTGATACCAGGATTTTTTTCAATGCTGTATAGCGGATTGGAAGCTGCATCATTAAGCACTTGATCTGCACCTGAAGGGCGATCACCTATTCGTCGGCTGTAAAACAATCCAGACTTATTAAACAATTCAGTTCCTTCTGTAAAAAAGGGCCTGTAATCATCAAATTTAATCTCGAAGGGGGTAAGGTTTAAATAAACATTATCACTTTGTACCTGTGCAAAATCTGGAATCAAGGTCATGTCGAGTGTGAAACTTTCATTGATGCCATATTTTATATCCATCCCTCCACTCCTTAATATTTCAGTTGCTTTACCAGTATTGGTGGGGGATGTTCTGAATCCGCCGGATAAATAAGGTGAAAGGGACAATCTAAGTGGTGGGACTATATTTTTCAAACCAACAAAATCGCCCCATTGATTTACATCACCGCTTAAAGCTGGATCTTCAGGATTCCAAATACAAAGTTCATTGGAACTTCTGGTCAGGCGTGCAAAATTGATTCCCCAATCTTGTATTTCTTTGATGGGAAAACGAATTGCACTAAATGGAATTTTAATCTCCACTACCCACCCATCTTTTTTAATACTCACTTTACTTTCCCAAACGGCATCCCAGGTAGCGTCATAGACTACGCCCCCATTACTACTGCCATTTTGCGATTCTTTGGCATCGCCTTGCACACCTGCAGCTGATACGCGAAAGATAAAAGCATTTTGTCGGTCGTGATAAGTATCAAATCCAACTGTAAACAAATCAGCGTCCTGCCTGTCCAAAACATCTCTAGAGGTAAATTGTCTACGAATATTTTTTACGCTATCGTATAAATACGCACCCACATAAATGGCGTTGTTATCATATAGTATTTTTACGATGCTTTTTTTAGTAGAGGGCTGACCGAAAACAGGTGAATTGGTAATAAAATTGGTAGCAATGGGTGCCAACTGCCATTCGGATTCATCTAGATGTCCGTCAATTTTAAACGATTGATTAGTTCTAACAGCCGCAATCTGTTTTGTTTGCGCGAAAGCAGTTGAAAATATCGTAAAAATACCTACCAGTAAAATAGCTGAAAGCCTCATTAGCATTGAGTTACGGAGCGAAGATACCCTTTTATTAACATGTATAATTCGCTTAGTCAATAATTAATACAATTATTTTTTTTGGAATATTCACACCAAGTAGACTGTAAAAACCTTGATATAGTTGCCTGGCTAATTTTATAATTGCCGACGTTGAATTTCTTTTTTAATCAATAATAATTCACGACCAGTAGAGCCGCTTACGCTACTGTTTTCTTCGGCCCTGCGCATTAAATAAGGAATGACATCTTTGATAGGACCAAATGGCAAGTATTTACTTACTGAGCAGCCTGCTCTTGCCAAATTAAAAGTAATGTGATCGCTCATGCCATATAGTTGAGAAAAATGAACATGTGGATGACGCAACGGATAATTCTTCTTTAATAATAATTGAGTTGTTTGCAAATTACTTTCTTCATTATGTGATGCAACCATCAACGCAATTTGATCAATATTGTCTATACAATAGGCAACAGCTGCATTATAGTCCTGATCACAAGCAGCCTTATCAACATGAATTGGGGATGGGTATCCTTTTTCAATGGCCCGTTCTCTTTCCTTATCCATATAGGCTCCGCGTACTAATTTAGACCCTAGAATAAAACCTCTTTCCTTTGCAGCAACAAAACTATCTTTCAAAAATGACAACCGATCGTGCCGATACATTTGTAAGGTATTATAAACAACTATTCTATTTTTATTAAAGCTATCCATCATTAAGATGGTTAATGCATCCACTGGATCTTGAATCCAAGTTTCTTCTGCATCAATTAATACACCTACTTTTTTATTGGCAGCTGTTTCACAAATACGCAACATTCTTGTGCGTACTTTATGCCATTCTTCCCTTTCTTGTTCAGGTAATTGTTCAATGGCAGCAAGGTATCTTTTCATCAATGTTCCCTGGCCAGCTTTCATCAATTCATCCAGTTTTTCCAACAAAGCTAACCTGGCAATACCAGTTACTTTCACACTCATAAATGGAATATTAGCTTCTGTAGCTGCATATTCTATTACACGCATAAATTCATTGGTGGATTGGTCAAATCCTGTATCTCCATTCTCTCCCCCTTCAACGCCATAATCTAGAATTACTTCTACCTGATAATTGCCCAATTTTTTTGCTACAGGAGAAGTCTCATCCAAGGTTTCACCTCCCACAAATTGCGGAAAAATTGTTTTACGCAAAATTGTTTTAGTCAATGGAATATGCCATTTTATGGCAATCGGAACCAATTTCAAAGCCAGTTTCACCAACCATGGTTTTCCAATGGCAGAAAACAGAAAATGGGCTTTTTTAAGTTCTTGATTTTGTTTGTATGCAAATGCACAAGCTGTGTCATCGAAGTTGATGGAAGTATGGTCGGACATAAAATCGTTGAATTAAGAAACACAAAGATAGTAAATAAGCCAACCCGATATAAAAAGGAAATTCTAAAAATAATGCCTACAAAACAGCCCTTTTCTCCTCTTCCGCCGAATAGCAGTTAGGCAAAATGGTGAATTGCTAGGAATTAATCAGACCCGGTCAATTATATTTGCAAAAAGAATTTGAAATATGGAACAAGAACTCAAAAAGGCTAGTGAAAGTTTTACAGTAATGAATGAATTAGTATTGCCCAATGACACCAATACATTTGGCAATTTAATGGGAGGTAGATTGATGTATTGGATGGACATTGCGGCTGGTATGGCAGCAGGCAAACATTGCAATGCTCCTAGCATGACCGCCTCGGTAGATAATCTTTCTTTTAAAAACCCTATAAAACTGGGTAATATCGTACACATTGAAGCCAAAGTTTCCCGTGCGTTTAATACTTCCATGGAAATCTTTTTAAAAGTATGGGGAGAAGATACCATTCACCAATACCAATACGAATCTAATGAGGCCTATTTTACCTTTGTAGCCTTAGACCCCAACCATAAGCCAAGGCCTGTTCCAAAAATCATTCCTGAAACGGAGGAAGAAAAAAGATTGTTTGATGGCGCACTTAGAAGAAGACAGCTTCGACTTATTTTGAGCGGAAAGATGAAACCTGAGGATGCGGGAGAATTGAAGGCATTGTTTGTTTGATGGAGGAGGGATACTAGATGGTGGAAGGTTGGAGGTTGGAAGTTGAAGGTTGGAGGTTGGAAGTTGGAAGTTGGAAGTTGGAGGTTGGAGGTTAGGACTTTAATATTGTACAACTGAATTGATGTATCTTACTAATATGAAAGCTGGGAAGGAAAAATTTACTACTGCACCCTTGCATCCATCGGCTAAAAAGCCCACAAAAAAGCGTTCTAAAATTTCGAGGTTTTGGAAATTACTTGGTCCTGGTTTGATCTCAGGCGCCAGTGATGACGACCCCTCTGGTATTGCCACCTATTCTCAGGCGGGGGCGGCATTTGGATTATCTACCTTGTGGACATCCATCGTTGCATTCCCATTAATGGCTTCTATTCAACAAATGTGTGCCCGCATAGGACTTGTAACTTCACAAGGACTAACAGGTGCGCTCAAACGAAATTACCCCAAACCGGTGTTGTATATCATGTTGCTATTTAGTTTCCCAGCAATAGTAATGAATATCGGGGCCGATATTGCTGGAATGGGAGCAGTAGGCAACCTACTTGTGCCAAGAATTGATGCCATGTATTTCAGTGTTTTATTTACCGTGATTCTATTAATACTAATTATCTACCTTCCCTATCAGAAAATTGCTGCCATTTTAAAATACCTCTGCATTGTTTTATTGGTTTACTTAGTAGTACCCTTCTTATTTAAGCAAGACTGGCTATTGATTCTTCGATCAACATTTATTCCAACCATCCGATTTGATAAAGATTTCATTGGAATGTTGGTTGGTATATTGGGCACTACCATTTCGCCCTATCTTTTCTTTTGGCAAGCTTCTATGGAAGTGGAAGAAATGAAGCATAAAAAAAAGCACCTTTTGGTCAATAAAAAAATCATACACGACATGCAACAAGATGTTGATTTTGGCATGAGTTTCTCGGGCATTGTAATGTTTTTTATTATCCTTACAACTGGAACCGTTCTGTTTAATGCAGGCATCCATCAAATCAATACCGTAGAAGAAGCGGCTTTAGCATTAAAACCCTTGGCTGGGAATTTTGCCTATTTATTATTTGCAATAGGAGTAATAGGTACTGGATTATTAGCAATCCCTGTTTTAAGCGGATCGCTTTCGTATATGATAACTGAAACCTTTGGTTGGGAGCAGGGTTTGGACAAGAAATTTCATGAAGCCAAAGCCTTTTACATCATTATTGCTATATCCCTATTATTAGGCCTATCCTTAAATTATGTAGGCATCTCTCCCATCAAAGCGCTGATCTATACAGCCATATTATATGGCATCACTGCACCAGTACTAATAGCCATCATCCTACACATTTCGAATAACAAAAAAATAATGGGCACATTTACCAATAGCAAGTCCTCCAATATTCTAGGATTTTCAGCCCTTCTTATTATGACAGCTGCCGCCTTACTCCTACTCTACCTACAATTTAATTAATCAAAGAAAATCGCCTTCCCCTTGTTACCCGTCAATCGAATGCACTTCAATGGAGTATTCTATGTTTTTGCTTACAATATTTTAAGCTAAATTGCTTCTTAAAATAAACCCAAAATGAAGCAATTTGAATTTAAAAAATGGCTGCCCCATTTTATCGCCATCGCTGTTTTCCTGATTGTATCCGTTTTTTATTGTAGCCCTGCCCTCGATGGCAAAGTATTGCAACAACACGATATCAGTGAATGGAAAGCTGCGATACACAATTCAGCATTGTATGCAGCCAATCACAATGGCAAATACCCTATGTGGACGAATGGTTTATTTGCAGGTATGCCCGCTATTCAAATTGGCGGCTTGGGCAGCAATTATGTTTCAGACATAGTACATAATACCTTAACGCTCAATTTGCCTAAGCCCATTAATTTCTTTTTTCTGGCTTGTATTTGTTTTTATATTTTAATTGTTACACTTAAAGTCAACCCCTATGCAGGCATCGTAGGTGCCTTGGGCTTTGCGTTTGCTACTTACAATCCTGTTATCATTTCTGTTGGGCATGATACCAAGATGTTATCCATCGCTTATATGCCCGCTTTATTGGCTGGCATTCTATTAATTTATGAGAAAAAATACTGGTTAGGGGCTGTGCTTACTGCGCTATTTTCCTCAGTAATGATTTCAATGAATCACTTACAAATAGCCTATTATCTATTTATAGCTATAGGCATAGCTAGTTTGTTTTATGTAATACAATGGATTAAAGAAAAAGATTTTAAGCACTTACTCATAGCCGGTAGTTTAGCCATTGTAGCTGCAGGAGCAGGCATACTTACCAATGCAGAAATGTTGATGGGAACTTTTGAATATCAAAAAGCAACAATTCGTGGCGGCAGTTCTGTTTTAACAGACACCAGTGCCAAAGCAAATAAATCTACTACTGGTCTTGATAAGGATTACGCCTTGAGTTATAGCATGGAAAAAACAGAACCATTGGTTTTGCTATTTCCAAAAATGTTTGGTGGCAGCAGTGGCAAAGAAGAATTAAAAAGTGATAATTCTAAAGCAATTGAAGTAATCAGTAATGTACCCTCGGATATCCAAAGAAATTTTCCAGGCATACAAAATCAACTACCCATGTCTTACTATTGGGGAGGCATTGCTGATGGCAGTGGAAATGCAGGAACGGCTGGTCCTCCATATGTAAGTGCCATCATTTGTTTTTTAGCCATCCTATCTTTTTTTGTAAAAAACAATAAGCATAGATGGTGGATACTATCTGCGATTGGTTTATCTGTATTAATGAGTTGGGGAAGTTATTTTGATGGATTCAATAGTTTTTTATACAACTACCTGCCATTCTATAATAAATTCAGAGCCCCCTCCATGATCATGGTGGTGCCGCAATTATTACTTGCTTTCTCCGCGGTATTGGCAATACATTCAATAGCTACTACTACTGATAAAAAAGAATTGGTCTCCCTATTTAAAAAAGGAGCCATTGCCACTGGTGCAGTGTTTGCGTTTACCCTATTACTTTATTTTACTTTTGATTTTACCAGTGTTGCTGATAACACCATTTTAAAACAAGTAAGAAGTTCTAATCAACCATTATTAATAGATTTTGTAAGAACCTTTTTTGATGGATTGAAAGCAGATCGACAAACGTTGATGATGGGCAGCATTATAAGAAGCCTTGGATTTATAGTGGTCGCTGCAGGTCTCCTTTTCTTGTACTTTAAAAATATCATCCAACCTGCGTTATTATCAATTGCACTGGCATTGGTAGTCCTTTTCGATCTTTGGCTTGTAAATGACTTATATCTTAACAAAGACAACTATCAAGATAAAGAAGAAAGCGCTGTTAACTTCACCCCTACTAAGGCGGATGAAAGTATTTTAGCAGACAAATCAGATTATCGAGTATTCAATGTTTCAGGCGGTGCTTTTCAGGACAACATGACTTCTTATTTCTATAAATCGATTGGAGGTTACCACCCTGCCAAACTAAGAATTTACCAGGATTTAATAGAACGTCAATTAAGTAAACAGGAAATTAATTTTTCTGTTATCAATATGTTGAATACAAAATATTTTATACAAAAAGATAGGAATGGAGCTACACAGGCTGTTCAAAAAAACGACAGCGCATTGGGTCCCTGTTGGCTGGTCAAGCAAGTTGTATTTGTTAAAAATGCAGATGAAGAAATGAAAGCCCTTGATCAATTTAATCCAGCTGATACTGCATTTGTTCAAGAAAGCTTTAAAGCAAGTATTCCATTTACACCCATTGCTGATTCTGCAGCCAGTATTAAATTGGTTAAGAATGACAATGACATTATCAACTATGAATTCAATTCATCCAGCAATCAGTTTGCTGTATTCAGTGAAATATTTTACGATGCAGGCTGGAAAGCATTTGTAGATGGTAAAGAAAGTCCGATCGTGAAAGTGAACTATGTATTAAGGGGACTGGCAGTAAGTGCTGGTAAACATCAAATTGAATTCCGTTTTGACCCTCCACTTTTAAAAGCTGGCAAACAGGTTTCCTTGGCCGCTCATGGGGTATTGGCGCTCTTGATTCTGGTGTTTTTATTTTTCACTTTCAAATCGGGCAAACCCAATAAAGCCGAGGCCGCTATTTCATAATACGAATGGAATCAGCTCCAGACATATCAGTTGTAATGCCCGTATATAATGCGGCAGGCTTTTTATATGATGCAATTGAGTCTGTTTTAAAACAAAGTTTTAAAAACTTTGAACTACTGCTGATTGATGATGGCTCTACGGATCATTCAAAGGACATCATTCATCAATTCGAGGATGAACGCATCATTCTCATAAAAAATGAAATCAATCAAGGTTTGATATTTAGCTTAAACAAAGCTATTGGCCTTGCAAGAGGTAAATATATTGCACGCATGGATGCAGATGATTTGTGTTTGCCTTTTCGATTGCAAGAACAATTTACCTATTTGGAAAATAACCCGAATATATCGGTACTGGCTGGTTATATTGATTTCATTAACGAATATGGAGCGCCAAAGGGATTATGGCCAATGGATAGAAAAGCAAATACTCCAGCGCTGATAAGAAAAGCAATGATTACAGCCTGTTGTATTGCACATCCTAGTATTATGGCAAGAACGGCTATTCTGCAACAATACCCTTTCGCGCAACAACAAAAAGCAATAGAAGATTATGATTTATGGCTGCGGCTTTTAGCAGACGGCTATGAAATTGATAAATTGCAAAAGAGCATATTACAATATAGGGTACACGAAAATTCTGTGACGCAGGTCGATAACCTTAAAAACAATGTATATTTTAAAATTGCCCGTTGCAAAAGAAAGTTTTTAGCGGCTGCCTTCAAAAAGGGAAGAATAAATACTTTTACAATACGGGTGTTTTTTAGAATGTTGGTGGATTATGTATTGGGTTTTGGAAAGCAAATGAAAAAAATAATCAAGCCTTGACATATCACCTGCAAATATTGAAAAGAAAAATCGAGGGCGTCCTCCTCTTTCCCTTTATCGTTTTGGGTGCAGGCTTATCCTATTTAAAACCACTAAAAGAGGATTTTGAGATTTTCTTCTTTTTCCCATTTTACCATACAGGTGGAGTAGAAAAATACAATCTAGCCATAGCAGCTGCCTGTAAAAATAAAAAAGCAATTATCTTTTTTACGCGTAAATCAACAGACAAAACCTTCTACAACGACTTCATTCAAACTGGCCATCGCCTGATAGTCATTGCTGCATTTACAGATAACAAATGGCTTTATTTTTTAAATTTTATTTATCGTGGCATCATAATGGGATATATTCATCGTCAACCAAAGGCACCCATTGTTTTCAATGGCCAAAGCAATTTTGGTTATAAAATGGCTCCTTGGATTCGGAGAGAAATAAAACAATATGAATGCATCCATACATTTAGTAGCTTTTCATTCATCCGCCAACCTTTTATTTCATTTTACACAAAAGCATTTTCCCCCTCCCATAAAACAATCGATGATCAACTGGATTATTATGCCAAAACATCTGTGCCTTCAGTAGAGGCAGAAAAATTCAGCTATCTGCTCACCGGCATAACATTACCTGCTGCCCCAGCAAAACAAGCTGAAGGCCTTAGCCGGGTTTTATTTGTTGGCAGAGGGTCTGCAGAAAAAAGAGTTGAATTAGTTGCAGCAATTGCTAAAAAAACAAGGGATACTGGCGCGCCAATTGAATTTGTTTTTGCTGGAGAAGTGAATAATTTTATTAGCGACGATTTACTGCCCTATTGTACCGTAAAAGGAAATATTGCCAATCCAATAGAACTGAATCAACTATATGCTTCGTCGCAAGTATTGATATTAACATCAGCCTTCGAGGGATTTCCACTGGTAGTGATGGAAGCCATGAGCCATGGATTAACAATTATTAGTACTGCCGTAGGCGATATACCTGCACATGTTAAGGAGCAAGAAAATGGCTTCCTTGCAAATGTGTCAATGCCAATAACCGAATTAATAGAGTACTTTTCAGAACGATTATTATTTTTGCATGCTCATCCAGCGGAATTATCTCTTATAGGTAAAAATAATTACGCCTATGCGCAAACGCATTTTTCCATTACAGCATTGTCAGAAAAATTAAAGCCCTATCTAAACCTTTAACATGAAACCCATTGGCTTCATAATCATTACTTACAATCGTTGCAGCGACACGCTGGAACTATTAAAAAATATCGCCGGGCTTGACCAGGCTGCCGAATTATTAGAAGAAGTAATATTAGTGAACAATGCATCTACAGACGATTACAGCGAAGTGAAATCTTATGCTGCGAATCGCGACAATAGCATCCCCATTAAATACTATGATGCCCCATCCAATTTGGGTGTTGCCAAGGGGCGCAACTATGCGCTTTCATTTAGCAAAGCGCCCTATCTGATAATGATTGATGATGATGCCGTTTTACAAAACAAAGATTGCCTGATACAATTATTACAAGAATTTAATACCACTAATACAGAAAGAAAAAAAGCCATTGTTTCTTTCAAGGTTTTGTATTATGACACCTTGGCTATGCAAGAAAATGCATTACCACATAAGCAGTTTGCAGACTATAAAGACAAAGCTTTTTTTGAAACCTACTATTATGCTGGAGGAGCACATGCTATACAAAGGGAAGTCTTTGAAAAAGTAGGTTATTATCCCGAAGATTTTTTTTATGGCATGGAAGAATACGATTTGAGTTACCGAATTTTAGATGCTGGCTATTCAATCGTATATAGCAATAAAATTATCATGCTGCACAAGGAATCTCCCTTAGGCAGAAAACCAAAGGAAGAAAAAATAAGGATGATGTGGATAAACAAATCTAAAGTTGCCTGGAAATATTTACCCCTTCCCTATTTTTACACAACAGCTTTTCTATGGTCAATACAATACCTAAAATTATCGGGATTTTCATTCCAAGGATTTTGGAAAGGCTGGAAGTCTATTGCCGCTATGAAAAAAGATACCCCTACACAACGCATTCAAGGGTCAACGATAGCTTATTTGAAAAAATTGAAAGCCCGGTTAAGTTATTAATATGATCATCACAAAAATAAAAGGAGGCTTAGGGAATCAGCTATTTCAATATGCTGCTGCTAGAGCATTCTCTATTACTCATTCTACCGAATTAAAACTAGACATCAGTGCGTACGAAGCTGATACTCTCAGAGGATTTGAATTATCGAATTTCGCTATGAATATTGCCATTGCTACAGATGCCGAAATCGATAGTTATGAGCAACCGTTTTTTCAAAAAATACTGGCCCGCATAAAACCTTATTACCAACGAAAAATTTATAAAGAACCATTTTTTCATTTCGATCCGAATTTCACAAAAATACCTTCCGATGTATATGCAAAAGGGTATTTTCAATCTGAAAAATATTTCATAAACAGTAGGGAAATATTATTGAAGGAAATCAACTTACAAGGCCCTCTTATTGAAAATGTCAAATCAATGGGTGAGCAATTGAAAAACAGCCCTTCTGTTTCAGTACATATTAGAAGGGGCGATTATAACAATCCGGCGGTTAGAGACTATCACGGCATATTGGAGATTGCATATTATGAAAATGCTATTACACTAATTAAGAAGCAGCACAAAGACTGTCTTTTTTATGTATTCACTGACGATGAGATTTGGGTTCGGAACAATTTCAAACTAGATACTCCGCTTGAGTTTATCAGTGCATCAAAGTCAACTACACATTATGAAGACTTCTATTTGATGAGTTGTTGTCGACATAATATCATTGCCAATAGTAGTTTTAGTTGGTGGGCCGCTTGGCTCAATCAGAACAAAGGGAAAACAGTAATTGCCCCAAAATCCTGGTTCAATAATGGGCCAAAGGATACCGCGGATTTGATACCAGCTAACTGGATTCGTATTTAGCATGGCTGGCATTTCTGATTGTATTATTTTTACCAAAACTTAGCGCATGTTCTGGAAGTCCTATTTTATTTCTACTGCAAAATCAATACTCATAAAAGGTCCTAAACGAATCATTCGTTTTTTTCAAATCCTAGCTGAGTTTATCCGATATAAAAAGCGTGCTGACAAAAGGTTCCCGGTAAAATTTAGCGATTTATACCCCTGTACCAAGGACCGATTGCCATCCACACCCTTTGACCAACATTATATCTATCATCCAGCTTGGGCTGCTAGAATATTAGCAAAAACAAACCCAGCCCTACACATAGACATTTCCTCTATTCTTAGTTTTAGTACCATTGTTTCGGCCTTTGTTCCGGTAAAATTTTATGATTATCGTCCTGCTGCCTTAAGCCTAAATAATTATGAAAGTGATTTCGCCGACCTAAATGCATTGCCATTTATCGACAATAGCATCGCTTCCTTATCCTGCATGCATACTGTTGAACATATTGGACTAGGACGTTATGGAGACAAGTTAGACCCAGCGGGTGATATTAAAGCAATTCAAGAATTAATTAGGGTATTAAGTCCTGGTGGAACTTTATTATTTGTAACACCAGTTGGGCGTTCTAGAATTGAGTTCAATGCACATCGAATTTATAGTTACGAACAAATAATAAGCGCTTTTTCCCCCTTACATTTGCAGGAATTTTCCTTGATCCCCGATACAGGTGGACTTATTGAAAATGCCCCTCCAGAAATGGTTGCCTTGCAATCTTATGGTTGTGGCTGTTTTTGGTTTAAAAAATAAAATATGCTAAAGAAAATATTTGCTTTAAGAAACCGATTGATTGAATTGTACCTAGAAAAAAAAGCAATTCCTAAAAGACTTGCTTTTTATAGTAGTTTTATTCAACCTGGTGACCTAATTTTTGATATAGGAGCAAATGTGGGAAATAGAGTTTCCATTTTTTTAAATATCGGAGCAAAAGTAGTTGCAGTAGAACCACAACCAGCCTGCATTGCGCAACTAAACAAAAAATTTGGCAATAAAATCAATGTAGAGCCAGTTTGCCTGGGTGCAGCCAAAGGCGAGATGGATATGTATATCTCTAACGAAAGTACCTTATCAACACTTAGCAAAAATTTTATTGAACGCACCGGCAAAACAAGGTTTAAAAATAACCAATGGGATCATCAGATAAAAGTAAATGTAAATACGCTGGATAATCTTATTGGAAAGTATGGACGACCTGCTTTTTGCAAAATAGATGTAGAAGGTTTTGAAGCCGAAGTGCTAAAAGGGCTGTCACAGGCCATCCCGCATTTATCTTTTGAATATTGCGTACCAGAGATGCAGGATAACTTACTCACCTGTCTACAAGCACTGCACGCAATAGCACCCAATGGCAAATACAATTATTCTGTTAGGGAATCAATGGAATTAGCGTCAGCTGTATGGCTGGATCATCATTCCATGATTCCATTGGTTAATAGTGCTAGCTTTATATCAACTGAATTTGGAGATATTTATTTTAAATCTTAATATATGTTTACTGTTGGTACCAAGAACGAGTCGGATAGAGTAGCATGGATAGAAAGCACACTCAAAAAAATCCCTGCTGGATTAACTATTTTGGATGCAGGAGCTGGAGAATCTCAATTCAAAAGATTTTGTACGCACCTCAAGTATATTGCACAAGATTTTGGTCAATATGAAGGAACCGGTGAAACGGGTTTGCAAACAGGCTCTTGGGATAATAGTAAGCT
>CAIOIZ010000141.1 GCA_903858475.1 uncultured Bacteroidota bacterium | reverse complement strand
CGAATGGCGAAACTCAATTCAGGAGTAGGTCTTAGCGCTTCAAACAAATACACTTTTACACCATTGGCTGCAAAAACATGGGCGGTAGTTTCTGCAAAAAAGCGACTATTATTCCTGCAATCATGTGCAATGGCCACACTGATATCGTTTCCAAAACATTTTTTCAAGTAATTGGCATACCCCTGTGTTGCCATGCCCACTGTATATTTATTCATGCGGTTGGTACCAATACCCATGATGCCCCGTAGGCCACCAGTACCAAATTCTAAATTCTTGTAGAATGCATCTTCCAGTTCAGTAGGATTTTCTTTTTGCAAACGAATAATCTCGTCTTTTGCTTGCTGACTATAATTACCACTCAACCAATGATTGATTTTTTGTTCTGTACGGCTATCCATGTATAATCGTTTATGTCTTCAATAATAAATTTGCAGCTATATGCTGGCTCAATATTAAAACAATGCCCGCATAGTGCTTACTACTAAGCTCAAATTTAATTCATAATCGCTGCCTTTGAGAAGATTTAATTGATTTTTTAGTTCAAGGTAGGCGGCAATAAGATTATTTTTGTTTTTTATGAATAAAGCTTCCTTTTACCGGTGTATTGTAAGGAATCCTCCGAAAGGTCTAGCCTTCGGATTATTGCTATTGCTAAGCCTGACCGCATTTACGCAGGATAGTCTTTTCACACCCAGCTACGATAGCAATCAAGTTAAAATATCCACCATCGCCCTTCCAAATAAAGTCCCTTCACGAATTCGTATCATGTCCGCAGTAAATATTGCTGGTTATGGTGGTGCTTTGCTGGCGCTAAACAATGCCTGGTACAAAAACTATCCCCGTTCTTCTTTTCATGCATTTAACGATATAAAGGAATGGCAGCAGGTAGATAAAGTAGGTCATGCCTGGACGGCCTATAATGCGGGTAAGGTTGCCTGTTATCTTTGGCGCTGGACGGGTATGCAGGACAAGAAAGCTATTTTAATTGGCGGACTAAGCAGTGCTTTTTATATGACGGCCATTGAAGTAATGGATGGGTTCTCGGCCGAATGGGGCTGGAGCTGGGGCGATGTGGGTGCCAATGTATTGGGCAGCGGCTTATTCATGGCACAGGAACTGCGTTGGAAAACACAAAAAATTCAATACAAGTTTTCATTTCACGGAAAAAATTATGCGGGCCTCGGACTTGCCAATAGAGCCAATAGTTTATTTGGTAGCAGTTGGTACGAGCGCATGCTCAAAGATTATAACGGACAAACATATTGGCTCAGTGCCAATATCCGTTCCTTTTTTCCTACATCAAAAATGCCCAAATGGATAAATATTGCAGTAGGCTATGGGGCCGATGGCATGATTGGCGGATTCGATAATAAATGGACCAGCAATGGGATACCCGTTGACCGCTCGGATATCAAACGTTATCGGCAATGGTATTTGGCACCTGATATTGACCTAACAAAAATCAAGACAAAGAAAAGAGGCGTTAAAATATTATTGGAGTTTTTGAATTCCTTTAAATTCCCTCTGCCCTCGCTCGAATTTTCAAATGGCCGTTTCCACTTGAATGCCATCCATTTTTAAATAGGCATTGCGTACCTTAGCAGTACAATTCTTGCTTATGCAAATTTTACAACAAATTCTTTTTGCAATTGTCGCCATTGCCGGCATTTGGTTATTCACGAAAAATATTATCGCCATTCGCCGCAATATTTTTCTGGGGAAATCGGAGAACTTAAATGGAGATGCAAAATTGCGTTGGAAGAATTTATTCTTGTTGGCATTGGGACAAAAGAAAATGTTCAAAAACCCTCTGGTAGCATTTTTGCATTTAATTATTTATGCAGGCTTTATCATCATCAATATAGAAGTGTTGGAAATTGTATTAGATGGTATACTCGGTACACATCGTTTGTTTCTACCTCTCATAGGTGGTTTGTATAGCTTTCTCATCAATTTCTTTGAAGTATTGGCCCTTTCTGTTATAGCTGTTTGTATTATTTTCTTAAGCAGAAGAAATATTGTAAAATTAAAAAGATTCATCAGCAGCGACCTGAAGGGCTGGCCCCGTTCGGATGCCAATTACATTTTGATTACAGAAATAGTATTGATGTCTTTATTCCTGCTCATGAATAGTGCCGATCGTGCCTTGCAATTACAGGGCAGCGAACACTATCATGCAACTGGTGATTTTTTAATTTCGGGTATGCTTGCGCCTGCCTTCAGTGGTTTTTCGGAAAGTAGTTTAATCATACTAGAAAGATCCTGCTGGTGGTTGCATATCATTGGCATTATGGCCTTCTTAAATTATTTACCGTATAGCAAGCACTTGCATATTTTACTGGCATTTCCCAATGCCTATTATGCAAGATTGGAAGTGGCGGGTAAAATGGAGAATATGCAAAGCATACAAAATGAAGTATTGTATGCTATGCAACCCGAGCTAGCGCCTACGGGAGAGCAAGCAGCACAAAAATTTGGTGCCAAGGAGGTGTTTGATCTTAGTTGGAAAAGTTTATTGGATGCTTACAGTTGTACCGAATGTGGTAGGTGTACCGCTGCTTGTCCGGCCAACCAAACGGGTAAATTATTGAGTCCAAGAAAAATTATGATGGATACCCGCGACAGATTAGAAGTTGTGGGTAAAAATATCGATGCCAATAAAACCTTTGTTGACGATGGAAAAAATTTATTAACGAGTATCAGTACCGAAGAGCTGAGGGCTTGCACTACCTGTAATGCTTGTGTAGATGCTTGTCCGGTTAGCATTTCTCCTCTTTCCATTATACTAGAATTGCGCCGCAGTTTGATTATGGAAGACAGCAATGCACCGCAGGAATGGAATGGCATGTTCAGCAATATTGAAAATAATTTCGCCCCCTGGAAATTCAGTCCCGAGGACCGTGACGCCTGGGCTCAATAAATTTAATACGATGCAATTAGCCTCTTTCCCTTTTCAAACCACCGATTGGTCTTCCATTGAAGCTGAGGAACATACAGGCACTACCGGTAAAGCATACTGGAAAATATTTCAGATGAATGATATCCGCATTCGGCAGGTGGAATATACTGCCGGTTACCAAGCAGATCATTGGTGCAGCAAGGGGCATATTATTTTTTGCATTGAGGGAGAGATGGAAACGGTTTTGCAAGATGGTCGCCGTTTTGTATTGAAACAGGGCATGACCTACCAGGTAGGTGATAATAATGAAGCCCATTGTACCAAGAGCAAAACAGGCTGTAAATTATTTATAGTGGATTAAAAATTAGTCGCTCTCTCTATCAGCAATAGGATCGTCTTTGTGCAGGGTTTCTCCAAATTTGGCGATCGCATCTTTTTTCATCAGCATTTTAATCAGTTGAATAATAGCAGTGAGGGCAAAGATGCCGCCGATGACCCAATTGAGGTATTGCTGGCTATTGGAAATTCTATTCACTAGCCATTTACCGCCGAAGATAAAAACGCAATTGCCCATTAAGGTACCGATGCCTATTCCTATGATATAACTATTGTATTGGGTACGATTGGGCTCCAGAATTTTTTTAGTGAATAATACGGTACTCCATCCAAACCAAAAAGGAATTTGTACTGGATTGATGGCACACATAAACATACCCAATAAGAAGCGATGCATATTATTTTTAAGCATTACATTTTTTGCATCGCCGCCGCCTTTTGAAGCGGCAATAAAACTACCCACTGCCAATGCAATAATGATGAATAGGGTTACCCATTCCATTATCTTCATCAGCTTTTCCTGCTTTTGGATCCAGTCGATGCCCACAAGAGAGATTCGTACATAAATCATTTCCACCAATAAAGAACCAAAAGAAAAATACATCGCATCCGCAATACTTTCCTGGATACCAATTTGCATGGCTGCAATATTCAATGTACCCAGCGGCAAGCTTCCAAGAAAGCTAATCACCAAACCCCAGGAAAAAATTTTAATTATTTTTTGCATTACTATCTACAAATTTACCCTAACCCTCAACCTTTAACTCAACCTCCACCTTTACCTCAACCTTTACCTCAACCTCTCAACCATCTTCAACCAATCTCCTCATCCACCCGCTTCATCTCCTCAATATGTTTCTGCGCTTCTTTCAAAAACTTCCTACCCTTTTGAAAAGGCCAAGGTTTTACCCCATGTTGCGCATTGTATTTTGAAATCTGATAGAGGGCTTTCCAATGCTTCAGTATTTCTTTATAAGCGCCCAATAAGGTATAGCCTGTATCGTAAAAATGATTGGGTTCGGCACCGCAGCCATTGAATTCGAGGATGCTGAAATTTTTACCGTGTTTAAGATCTTCTATATTGCTGCACATGATATCGTATCGGCCATAGAAAAAATCGTTGATATCGAGACTTATTTTATCGAATACCTGCACCAGTTTTTCGTCGATATGTTCTTTTAAATCTAGAAAGTGAGCCCCACGGTTATGGTTAGCCGCATAGCTCAGCATGTATTTCTCTCCTGATGGAATAATTTTATTCCAGGTATCAATATGTTTCAGGTATAATTCATCCACTCTTTTTTTACCCTTGGGATGTGCTGCTATTAAGGCCGCTAAAGTATTGGTGCCATCCCCTACTACCTGCAAGGGTATCTTGTGTAAGAACCCGGTTACTTTACCACTAGTTTCTTTTGGATGACGGATATAAAAAACACTCACTTCCATTGGGTATAGTACCATGGCTTGAACGATGTATTCAAATTCCATGATAGCATGATAATGACGAAGCGATTTTTCATCATCAATTTTTCGGAAGAGAATACCTTGTCCACCAATCTCTGGCTTTACAATAAGCGGATAAGGAATTTTATATTGATCAATCTTGGCCATGATGAATTCGATATCATCAGTGGGATTAACATAAAAAGTAGTAGGATATAATTCGGTGGGCAGCAGGTCGTACATTTCTTTTTTGGGTTCACCCTCCATACCGCCGAAAGTAATTTTAGGGTTGCTAGGTGTAAAGAACCAAACAGCGCCTGATTTAAGCATATACCATAGCCACATAGGTGTGATGGGTGCATAAATCAGCTTAAAAGGCCAGGCTTCCCAATGGATGATTGTATAATAAAGTCTTTTCATTAGTTGGTTAAAAAAGCGAAGGTATTCAAATTAGCCAATTTATCCCTTATTGCAGTTGCAAAATTGCGCTTATGATATATCAAAATAATTGATTATATTCGAAGGAGAATCTATTCTATGACTGTTTATTTGCTAGCATCTTTTTCGCCAAGCAGCATAGTTTGGTATTTTTTAACCAATAAATAAAAAAAAATGAAAAAGTCATTCTTCCTAATCAGCCTTTTGCTAGCCTCTTTATTTTCAGGTACCATTGCCTTCGCCATTGAGCCTACAGGCACAGTAACGGTGATGGACCGGGGCAGTAATGGCATACCAAAAGCGGCATTAGAGCGATTCCTTTCGCTTAGCCCGAAGGAATTGGAGAAAATGACTGGTCACCACATGAATTTCAAGGAGCGCGTAGCTTTTAAATTATTAAAGTGGAAAATGAAATGGCAGAACAGGATGGCACCCGATGTAGCAGACAGCAAATACGATCGGATGGGTAAATGGTCTTTGGTGTCGGGTATTGCTGCCTTTGCATTTTGCTTTATACCAGGAGTAGCCATTATATCAATACCAGCAGCCCTTCTAGCCATTGTACTAGGTGCCTTGTCGGTTAAGAAAGCACGAAAAAAAGCTTATTCGGTATGGGGTATTGTGCTCGGAATCTCTTTCTTAGTATTTCTGACCATCTTGATTATAGCTTATCTTAGTTTCTTTAGTTTTAATTGGGTATAAGAACGGCGAAGGTTATTTTTGTATTCTATAATCAGATTAGTATGACAGTACCTACTATGGCAACGATGGCTGCCAACGGCGAAACACCTGATATTTTATTTTGGGTAGGATGTGCCGGCAGTTTTGACCAGCGTGCACAAAAAATTACGAAGGCCTTTGTGAGTATTCTCGAAAAAGTAGGTATTAAATATGCGATCCTTGGCAAGGAAGAAGCTTGTACCGGTGATCCAGCTCGCCGCAGTGGTAATGAATTTTTATTTCAGATGATGGCCTATCAGAATATTCAAATACTGAATGGCTATGGCATTAAAAAAATTGTCACGGCCTGTCCGCATTGTTTCAATACATTAAAAAATGAGTACCCCGAACTGGGAGGCAAATACGAAGTGATACACCATGCCAACCTCATTCAAGATTTAATTGACGAAGGAAAAATAAAACTCAAAGAAGGCGGTCCATTTCTAGGTAAAAAAATCACCTACCACGATAGTTGTTATTTAGGCAGGGCCAATAATATTTACGAAGCCCCCCGCAAGGTATTAGAAGCCTTGGATGCCGAATTAGTAGAGATGAAGCGATGCAAAAGCAATGGACTCTGTTGCGGTGCCGGGGGTGCCCAAATGTTTAAGGAAGAAGAAAAAGGTACTATCCGCATTAATGTCGAAAGAACCAATGAAGCCATAGAAACTGGTGCTAGCATAATAGCAGCTGCCTGCCCTTTTTGTAATACCATGCTCAGTGATGGTGTAAAATCATCGGAGAAGGAAGATACTGTGGAAGTGTTGGATATTGCGGAATTGGTGGCGGGGAGTATGTAGGGGATGATTGCATTAATCAAAATTAAATTTGCACCCGTAGCAAGTATTCTGAAAGTTATATTTCGCCTTCAACTCAACCTGTTCCCATTTAATGCTATTACCGAATAATTATTACGCTGCCTTTCATTAATTCCAATGCTTGCAGATTGCTTCTTCTGGAATAGCATTTCCAAACATATACACCCGCTTCAACCGCTTTTCCTTTATAGGTTCCATCCCAGCCAATATTCGGGTTATTGGTTTCAAAAAGGCGTTGACCATAGCGGTTATATACGGCCAATTTGAATTCGGAAAAAACGGGATATCCCAATACTTTAAAAAAATCATTTTTTCCGTCTTTATTGGGTGTGAAAGCATTGGGAAAGTATACGGTGCAATTTTCTTCCTTCACCAGCACCTGTGCATGACCGGTAGTACATTTGGTAGTAACAGTAACACTGTACAATCCCGCTTGTTTTACCAGATAGTTTTTTTGTGTAGAACCATCCTGCCACAAATAAGTTAAAAAATCACCGGGTGATAAAAGAATCGAATCGCCCTTGCAAAAACTCATGGCACTCCCGAGATTGGGTGTTGCAACTGGCTCCACCTGCAAATGAAGCAAACGGATGCTATCACAATTACCAGCTGTGGTAAAAGTATCGGAATAGGTGCCTGCTACTGTATGGCCAGCATAAGCATTACCTTGACAAATAGTGGTGTCAATTTGCGAAGTGGTTGCAGGAGTAATGATAATAGTTTTATAATTAATGAGGGAGCTAGAGCACCCTCCACCAATAGTGAGTGCAATGGTTTTTGTTCCTGCCGTATCCCAACTAACGGTAAAGGGACCACGATCTGATCCTGCTAAAACAGTTCCACCATTCCAGTCCCAACCAAAAGTATATTGAGTGGAATAAGGGGAAATATTGCCTGAATAATTTACCGTAACAGCACCCCCTGCGCAAACGGAAGCGGGCGTAATCGTAAAATTGGCTGTATTGGCAATATTATTTATCTGCTGATAGATTTGTATAACATCAGCCTGGGTAGAATAATAATTGGCAAAAGACGCATAAGCAAAATTAGCTTGCCCATCTTCGCAAGAATATCCTATAGGATCATCGCGGAATAAAAAAATGGGTTTACCTGCAGTGCTCACATAAAAGTTGGAGGCATCATTATAGGAAGTAAACAATTGGTCATTCACATAAATCTCAACCAATTTGGTAATCGCATTGCGGGTGATGGTTAAAAAATAATAGGTACTATCATTAAAAAAAGGACATACCCCAAAATTTCCATTGGGGTAAAAATTAAGGCAGCGGCTGGTAGCAGGAGGAGGCGTGCCTGTATTGGTAAAATAAATACCGTTGTCATCGATGCCATTTGAAAAATCGATCAGCCTTGTCCAGTATTGATTGAAATTCGTAATCTTCACATAAAGCTGTACCGTATAGGTTTGACCAATGACTCCAGTAGTATTCAAATACTTTAAACCCCATCCGCCGAAATTATGGTATACATTTCTTGTGATACCGTTGGAAGGTACAATGTCCTCGACAAAATAACCAGGGCTCGCTCCTACTGTTGTAAGACAAATAGTATTTAATGTTTTGGCGGGAAGCAGGTCGGGGGCACAGTCGGGTTCGGTGGTAGATAAATTATTATAAAAGCGATAGGTATTCCTTATTTGCTGCGCCAGCACTGAATTAAAAGAACCCAGTACCAATACAATTACTAGAATAATATAATTAAAGCGAATCAAGATGAAAATTAAAATAAAATTTACTAGAAATCCTCAGGCAATTTTGATAGTGTAGGAAGTCAACCCAAATCTATGCAAATTTCAAGACAAGTAAGGCTTTTAAGTAGGCAATATTCTAATAATTAAACAGGGAATTAACAGACCTATTCAGCAAAAGAGGTATATATAGAGTATCTTTCTTTAATGAAAAAATCATGTCTTTTGTTAGTTTGGCTCAGTGGATTGGTATGGCAGGGCCATGCACAGCAATCACTGGCGATAATGGATAAAGAGGAATCCTCATTTGAAAGGGTCATCAAGGGTACCAGTATTCCCTGTCAGTATGAAATGGATTTTAGACGCAAAGAGAATGGCAGACCTTATTTTATCAACAAGGATTCTACTAGGTTAGAATTTGATTTTTTTAAAGCCAGTAGTCTTCCCTTTTTTACCAGCCAACAAACTTATTCGGAAACCACGCAGGCTTTTTATGATTGGATCAATCTGCAAAAAGAGAATATTAAAAATATAAGCATACAAGAACTGCCGGAAGACAGTGCAAGCGATTATATATTACTGAAAATAATGGCAATGCAGGAGTCCTATTATCGACTCATTGGTAGAAATGCTGAAATCGTTTTCAGTATAAAAATTATCGACCCTAATCTTTCCGCAACAGACCAATTGGATAAATTGAAACTTTTATACAGCATCAATAAAAAATACTAGACCACTGGCGCAAGTGTTCCGCAGGATCACTTGTGCCTTTCAAATCTGCCGGATTGCATCCGGATTTATGGAACCAATATTTATAATAACTTAGCTGTATAATGTCAAAAT
>CAIOIZ010000140.1 GCA_903858475.1 uncultured Bacteroidota bacterium | reverse complement strand
TATTTTTTTAAAAGAGTTCTTTAAAATAGCGTTTTAAAATCCAATAATACTGAAGCCAAATCCAAAATCCTTAGAAATCCAAAAAAACCAATATCCAAAAAGCCGGCAGTACGAAAGTATAAAGGCGAAAAACCAAGAATTATCCAATATCCAAAAAGCCATGCTGTAAAAAGCAAGAATGGCGAAAAACCAAGAACTGTCCAATATCCAAAAGCCTATGCTGTAAAAAGCGATGATGGCGAAGAACCGATCAAAACACAGGAAATTATCATTATGATCAAAAAGGTATTTTACTCATAAGCCCCCTTAGAAAGTAAAATCGAATCCTGAAAAAAAACCACCATGCTTGGTTGGTTCTACATTCTTAACTTCCACAATTACCTGATACGTCGGTTTATTGTGGAAGTTTTTTCATTTTATTTGGTATGGAAGTAGATTGTTGCATTCATTAAGCTATTTCAACAAGCTGATATCTTTATTATCATATGCCAGTGTCTAAATCATTATTCTTAGTTACCAATTTGATTATCAACTAAAAAATCTTGATGAGTCGGATGAATTTCCAGTAAATGGAGACAGTTTCATACATTTGTAAAAAAAATAAAACAAATGAGTAAATATGGATCTGGTGTCCTTCACGGCGCTGCTTTAGAAGCATTATACAATGATGCAAAAGACAATCAGTTTGCTTTACCAGCTGTGAATACAATTGGCACTAATACCATTAATGCCACACTGGAAACTGCTGCAAAAGTAAACTCTCCAGTTATCGTACAATTTTCAAATGGCGGTGCCCAATTCATTGCTGGCAAGGGCATGCAAAACGATCAATTACAAGCCAATATTGCTGGAGGAATATCTGGGGCCCTACATATTCACAATGTTGCAAAGTATTATGGTGTACCAGTTGTATTACATACGGATCACGCTTCAAAAAAATGGTTGCCCTGGATAAGTGGTTTAGTTACTGCAGGGGAACAATTTTACAAAGAAAAAGGTCAGCCTTTGTTTAGCTCTCACATGCTAGATTTATCGGAAGAGCCTATTGAAGAAAATATTGCCACTTCTGTTGAGTTTTACAAGCGCATGAGTCCATTAGGAATGAGCATTGAAATTGAATTAGGTGTAACTGGTGGAGAAGAGGATGGAGTTGACAATAGCGATGTAGAAAACGACAAATTGTATACCCAACCTCAACATGTTGCCTATGCTTATACAGAGTTGAGTAAAGTGGGCAAATTGTTTACCATTGCTGCAGCTTTTGGAAATGTACATGGAGTGTATAAGCCAGGTAATGTTGAATTAAGACCGGTTATTTTAAAAAACAGCCAAGACTATATAGAACGCGAATTAAAAACAGCTGCAAAACCTGTTTATTTTGTATTCCATGGTGGAAGTGGATCTCCACAACATCAAATTAGGGAAGCCATCTCCTATGGTGCAATAAAAATGAATATTGACACTGATTTACAGTGGGCATTTTGGGAAGGAATTTTAGAAAACTATAAGAAAAGTGAAGGATACCTACAGGGTCAACTAGGAAATCCTGAAGGAGCTGATAAGCCCAATAAAAAATATTACGACCCACGTGTATGGTTGCGCAAAGGAGAAGAAAGCTTTAGTAAAAGATTAGAAATAGCATTTGAAGATTTGAATTGCATTAATAGAAATGCTTAATTTGTATTGTTAAAGTAAATTTCAAGCATGTTAAGAGAAGAAGATTTCGATGCCAGATTGGGTGGTGAAGAAGGCTCCGCCGAAAACACAAAACCCAGTTGGTTTAAGAGAATAAAAAAAGGTATCCTTACTTCTACAAAAGACAAAAAGGATGCGCCTGAAGGTTTGTGGTGCAAATGCCCTTCCTGTAAATATACCTGTACTATTGCTGAGCTAGGGGAAAATGGATTTGTTTGTCCAAAGTGCGAACATCACCACCGTATTGGTAGTGAAGAATATTTTGAAATTCTTTTTGACAGCAACCATTATACCGAACTTTTTGAAAATGTAAAAAGTAAGGATTACTTGGATTTTGTTGATTTAAAACCCTACAAAAAAAGGTTAGAAGAAACTTATGCCAAAACTGGTTTACATGATTCTATTACGGTAGCACATGGGAAAGTAGAAACCCATGATTTAGTTGTAGCCTGTATGGATTTTGATTTTATTGGAGGCAGTTTGGGCAGTGTAATGGGAGAAAAAATAGCGAGGGCCTGTGACTATTGCATTGAGCACAAAATACCGTTTATGATTATCAATAAAAGCGGTGGTGCTAGAATGATGGAGAGTGCTTTTTCCTTGATGCAATTGGCCAAAACCTCGGGTAAATTATCGCAACTAAGTGATGCGGGTGTACCTTATATTTCGTTGTGCACCGATCCTACTTTTGGTGGTACAACAGCTAGTTTCGCCATGTTGGGTGATATCATCTGTGGTGAACCTGGGGCCTTAATAGGATTTGCTGGTCCAAGGATAATCAAAGAAACGATGAAAAAAGATTTGCCTGAAGGCTTTCAAAGAAGTGAATTTTTATTGGATCATGGTTTTCTAGATTTCATCATTCATCGAAAGGATTTAAAAACTAAAATAGGACAGCTCTTAAGTCTATTTAAATCATAATAAAAAAAAGCAGTTATTTAAAATAACTGCTTTTTTTATTAATAATCAGCTACTAGGTACTGATTGGCTTTTTCAGCCTTTTCAATATCAACAAAAGAAGATAATATATCAGCTTTCCCTTTTTGTATACAAATGCTGTGCTCATAATGTGCAGCGGGTTGCCCATCTTGTGTAAGGATCGTCCACCCATCTTCAGCATGGTAAATATCCTTGGTTCCCATATTTATCATGGGTTCAATGGCAATGACCATTCCTTCTTTCAATTTGGCCCCACTACCTCTTTTGCCATAATTAGGTACTTGAGGATCTTCATGTAAGTTCCTACCCAAACCATGTCCTACAAGGTCTCTTACTACACCATATCCATTTTCTTTTTCAGTAAACTGTTGAATAGCATTTCCGATATCCCCTACCCGTCCGCCATGAACAGCTTTGTCAATGCCCCTGTAAAGTGATTCTTTGGTGATACGAAGCAGCTTTTTTATTTCATCACTGATATTGCCAATACCAAAAGTATAAGCGCTATCGCCATGAAAACCATTTTTAAATGCACCTACATCTACAGAGATGATATCGCCATCCTTCATTTCTCTTTTATTGGGAAATCCGTGTACCACTGCATCGTTGACTGAAATACAGGTAGCAAAGGGATAATCGTGGTACCCTTTGAAAGAAGGCAAGGCTTTATGATCTAAGATAAATTGCTCTGCCAGGGCATCTAAATGCAAGGTGGTCATACCCGGCTTGATTGCTGCAGCAATCATTGCTAAGGTATCGGCCACCAGCAAACTGCTTTCCCTAATTAATTCAATTTCTTCTTTTGATTTATAATGTATCATAATGTTATTCCCGAAGGATCATGTATTCTAAAGTATAAAATAATATGAGTAATAACAAACCCCGACACATGGCCGGGGTTTATTGTATTAGTATCGTTATTATAAAAAGTCTATAATCAATCAACAACAAGGTTTAAATACCAGAAGTCGCTTGCCTTCCTTGTATTCTTCCGCTGCTCATCAAACCATCATATTGACGCATGAGCAATTGAGTTTCTATTTGTTGAAGCGTATCTAAAATTACACCTACCATAATCAATAATGAAGTACCGCCAAAGAAAGTAGAGAACCCCTGTGTCATTCCAAATACCAATTGAATAATACCAGGGAGAATGCCAACAAATGCTAGTAAAACAGCACCTGGCAATGTAATACGATCCATGATAGTACCGATATAATCTGCAGTCGGTTGGCCAGGTTTAACACCCGGAATAAAACCATTGTTTCTTTTGAGTTCATCTGCCATTTGCTTTGGATTAAAGATCAAAGCAGTATAGAGGAATGTAAAGGCAATAACAGCAATTGAATACACAATCATATATCCCAGGTTTTTATGGTCGGTAAAGTATACCGTCCACGAAGCCGTCCCTCCTAAGGAAAATAAAGTTGGAATAAATAAGATGGCCTGAGCAAAAATGATGGGCATTACGCCTGAAGCATTTACTTTCAGGGGTAGGAAATTTCTAGCTCCACCAAATTGTCTATTACCTACAATTTGCTTGGCGTAATTTACGGGTACTTTACGAGTACCTTGTACCAACATGATTAATCCCATGATAACAGCAATCAGTAAAACTATTTCTACTAATAGGATTAAGATGCCACCTGCACCTTTTGTAGTACGCGCAATCCACTCTTGTGAAAAGGATTGAGGCAAACGAGCAAGGATACCGATCATGATAATGATAGAAGTACCATTACCCAAACCTTTATCAGTGATTTTTTCACCCAACCACATTACGAATAAAGTACCTACAGTAAGAATCACCACAGTAGACAACCAGAATAGTTGCACACCATAACCAGCGATTAATGATTCTGCATTTTGTGGGCTACGCAAATAACCGATATAGGCCGCAGCTTGAAAAGCAGTAACCACTACAGTTAAATAACGAGTCCATTGATTAATTTTCTTTCTTCCGCTATCTCCTTCTTTTTGAATTTTTGCGAACTGAGGTACCAAGATGGTCATCAATTGCATAAAGATAGAGGCAGAAATATAAGGCATGATACCCAATGCAAAAATGGAAGCTTTAGAAAATGCTCCACCTACAAAAGCATCCAACAATCCTAAAATACCACCACTGGTGCTACTTTGCAAGTTGGCTAATTTATTGGGGTCGATACCTGGCAATACAATAAAAGAACCAAGGCGATAGATGAATAACAATAACAAAGTAAATGTTATCTTATTCCTAAGCTCCTCAATGCTCCAGATATTTTTTAATGTTTGAATGAATTTCTTCACGGCTTTAAATCGGTTTTATTAATTTATTCTGAACCAAAAACGCATGTTATAATCCTTGTTAAGGAATGCGTTGCCAAATATCGTTAATTTATTTTACTATCTCTACCGATCCACCAGCAGCTTCGATAGCGGCCTTGGCTTTTGCGCTGATAGCGTTAACCCTAAAGGAGAATTTTCCTTTGATTTCACCATTACCAAGAATTTTGATATTATCGGTTTGGCTAATCAGGTTATTAATGTATAGATTTTGTGGGCTAAATTCGGTGATTCCGTATTTTTCAGCTAAATGATCGATTTGGCCAATGTTCAATACTTTGTATTCAACACGGTTGATATTCTTAAATCCGCGTTTAGGAATTCTACGTTGAATAGGCATCTGACCACCTTCGTGGGCTTTCTTACTTTTGTAACCGGCACGGCTTTGACCACCTTTGTTACCTTTTGTAGAAGTGCCACCTTTACCGCTGGCTTCACCACGACCAATTCTTTTCTCTTTGTGAGTTGCGCCTTTTGCAGGCTTGAGGGTATGTAATTTCATTTTTGCTTTTATTTTGAACTTTCGCCCCGAAAGCATTCGGGGCTCGCTTAATAATTTTGTTGTATGACCTAAAACAAAAAAGCAGCTATAAAAACTGTTTTATTGTTTGTTGAATTAGGCTTCTTCTACTTTAATTAGATGGCTAACTTTTTTAACCATACCTAATATTTGAGGAGTTGCTTCCACTTCAACAGCAGCGTTCATTTTTTTCAAACCCAATGCTTCCATTGTACGCTTTTGGCGTTCTGATCTGTCAATTACGCTTTTGATTTGTGTAACTTTTATTTTTTTCATAACTGAAGTTGTTTGTCTTAAAAGAAGAGTGCTTGCTGTTTTTTCCAGTGTACTCACTTATAGGTACAAACCTTTTTTATCCGTTAAATACTTTTTTCAAACTAACATTTCTTGATTTGCTAACAGCGATCGGCTCTCTTAAGGTTGCCAACGCTTTGAAGGTAGCTTTTACCACATTATGAGGATTGGCAGACCCAAGTGATTTAGCCAATACGTCGGTAATACCTGCGGCTTCTAAAACAGCTCTCATACTACCTCCGGCAATTACACCAGTACCATGAGCAGCTGGTTTAATTAATACTTTAGCAGCACCTTCTTTACTCAATTGTTCATGAGGTATAGTTCCGTGCATAACAGGAACTTTAATCAGGTTCTTTTTTGCATCTTCAATGCCTTTAGTAATGGCTTCCTGTACTTCTTTGGCTTTACCAAGACCATGTCCAACTACACCGGCTTCATTGCCTACTACTACCAGGGCAGAAAAACTAAAAGCACGTCCGCCTTTGGTTGTTTTTACCACACGATTAATAGCAACCACTTTATCTTTCAGTTCAAGATCGCCTGCTTTTACTTTGTTTAAAACTAGCTTTGACATTTATTTTTCTTATTAGAAATTGATGAATTAAAATTTCAAACCACCTTCTCTTGCACCTTCCGCTACTGCTTTCACACGACCATGATAGATATAACCACCGCGATCAAAGACAACCGTAGTGATACCTAATTCACTTGCTTTACGTGCAATGGAAGCACCCACCATTTTACTTTTTTCGATATTAGGCGATTTTTGAGCAAGGATATCCTTTTCTTTTGAAGAAGCAGCAGCCAGTGTAGTACCGGTTGTGTCATCGATCAATTGAGCATATATGAAAGAATTGCTTCTGAAAACACTTAAACGTGGTTTAGTAGGCTCACCGCTAATTTTTTTACGAATACGGTATTTTATTTTTTGCCTTGCACTTGATTTGTTGTTCATATTCTTTATTTTTTTTCCCCGATTCTGCCGGAGAATAATTTGATAATTTATACAGTCATTGGTTATTTACCGGCTGACTTACCTGCTTTTCTTCTTAATACCTCACCTGCAAACTTCACACCTTTTCCTTTGTATGGTTCTGGCTTACGTAAGCTGCGGATTTTCGCACAAACCTGACCCAATAATTGTTTATCAATACTTTCCAGTTTAATCATAGGATTTTGTCCTTTTTCCTGAGAAGTAGTAATTTTTAATTCAGAAGGAATCTCAAAAATGATATTATGAGAATAACCCAATGCTAAATCCAAAATATTTCCTTGATTAGCGGCTTTATAACCTACACCGACTAATTCCAGGGTTTTGATATAACCTTCAGTTACCCCTTTTACCATATTGTTAATTAATGAACGGTATAAACCGTGCATTGCTCTATGGCGAATTTGATCAGTTGGTCTTGAAAATTCAACTAAGCCATCTTTAATCTCTACTTTAATATCGCGGTCAATGGCTTGTTTCAATTCACCCTTTGGGCCTTTTACTGTAACAACATTTTCAGTGCTAATGGTAATGGTTACACCATTTATTATTTCTACCGGTTTCTTTCCAATCCTACTCATAGTCGGTTTTTTATTTTGATTATAAAGTTGATTTGTGTTCAGCCACGACTAAGGCTTAATTATCAAATCATGTATTTGATTTTGTACGTAATTGTATTAATAAATATTACACAATACTTCTCCCCCTACATTCTGTGCTTTCGCTTCTTTATCGGTCATTACGCCTTTAGAAGTAGAGATGATAGCAACACCTAAACCATTTTTAACTCTTTTAAATTCTTCTGGTTTAGCATAAGTACGTAGACCAGGACGACTTACTCTTTCCAAACTTTGGATAACGGGTAATTTAGTAGTGGCATCATACTTCAAAGCGATTTTGATTTTGCCTTGTTTGCTGTCATCTTCAAATTTATATTTCAAGATGTACCCTTTATCGTACAGAATTTCAGTAATGCGTTTTTTCAAATTACTAGCAGGAATCTCTACGATTCTGTGATTTGCCATTTGAGCATTACGTATCCTTGTTAAAAAATCTGCAATAGGATCAGTTACCATGTTATTTTAATTAATTCAGTTTAATAATTTTTTTGTCATTCTCATTGTTTGCCATAGCAATGCATGGAAAACAACCGTGCAGCAATTTTACCAGCTGGCTTTTTTAACGCCTGGAATCTTTCCTTCCAAAGCCATATCGCGGAACATATTTCTAGAGACACCAAAGTGACGCATGTATCCACGAGGTCTTCCAGTAAGTTGACAACGATTTTTCAGCCTTACAGGAGAGGCATTTTTTGGTAATAAGTCCAAAGCTGCATAATCACCAGCTGCTTTTAAAGCGGCTCTTTTTTCAGCATACTTTGCACATAATACTTCTCTTTTGTGCTGCCTGGCTATGATTGATTTTTTTGCCATGTTCTATTTTGTATTTAGAATTTCGTTTTTAAATTACTTCTTAATGTTTTTGAAAGGCATTCCCAATTCTTTTAATAACTCAAATGCTTCCTCATTATTGGTTGCAGTGGTTACAAAAGTGATATCAAGACCAGTAATTTTATTTACTTTATCGATATCAATTTCAGGGAAAATGATTTGCTCAGTTATTCCAAGTGTAAAGTTACCACGACCATCAAATGATTTATCATTGATCCCTTTGAAGTCACGCACCCTTGGTAAGGATACAGAAACTAATCTGTCTAGGAATTCATACATCTTAGTACCACGCAAAGTAACGCGTGTACCGATCGGCATGTTCTTACGCAACTTAAAGTTGGAAATATCCTTTTTTGACAAAGTAGCTACTGCTTTCTGACCAGTAATATTAGTCAGCTCATCAATAGCGATGTCGATTAATTTCTTATCATTTACAGCGCCGTTTACACCACGATTCAAACAAATCTTGGTAAGCTTCGGAGCTTGCATTACAGTTTTGTAACTGAATTTTTTCATTAGGGCAGGTACAACTTCTTGTTTGTACTTATCTGC
>CAIOIZ010000139.1 GCA_903858475.1 uncultured Bacteroidota bacterium | reverse complement strand
GCTGCCGTTGGAATTGGGTTTACACAAATCAGCTTAGTAAGCGAATCAATGCCACACAATGTAGCATTGCCTGTTTTAAGTTTTACGCTATAAAGTCCAACAGAGTCAAACCTTATCGTTATAGTAATAGTCCCAGCAAGCCAAAGCGAAGCATCATTGGTCCCAAAATCATTACCTAAACTACCCGACAATATTGTAAATCGTACGCCGGGTGTTTGGGGGGTTATTTTCCAAACCGGTTTCCCTGGAGTACATACACCATTTTCTACATTATTCCCTAGGTCTCCAGTATAAGTAAGGGTTACGGTTTGGCCTACACATATTGAATCTTTTGGAGTAATCGTAAAATTTGAAACAGGTTTACCTGAAACATAAATTGGAACAACTGAACCACTTGTAGTACCGCATGGATTTGTGATTGTTAGATAGGCTCCATACGAATTTGGGAAGGTCCCATTTCCTGTTGAACTTGTATGCCCACAACTGGAGGAATCAAATGTATGGAAAACAGTATCGGGTGCAGGGTGATGAAAAGTATCAGGAGCTGAACCATCATTAAAATTCAAAATATACTGTGTTCCCGGAGGATTATTTGAAGCGCCGGAAATTAAAAAAGCTTGTGTTGATCCTGCGCAAATTGTTGTGCCGCCTGGGCTAACTAATCCGCCCGCGGGATTATTTCCTACAAAAACCCTGTAAACGGTACTATCCACACAAGCACCAGAATATACATAAAATGTCAAATTATGTATGCCTACTGAATAGGGATGAGTAATTGGCGTTGGAAATACAGGATCAGTCCAGTCGGGTGTTCCATCACCCCAATTAATAATATAGTTGGTATTTGATGCAGTCGTTGATGAGGCATTGGTAAAAGTAAATGTCTGTCCAGAAGAAGAGCAAACATGGAAATAAGGTTGGCCGTTAATTATTATAGCACCTGTTCCATTAAGGGTTGCATCTGGCCCTCTGCCAATAGTGATTGTATGAATAATGGTGTCCTTACATCCAAAATTACTTGTGACTATAAGTGTTATAGTATAAGTAATTGTTCCTGACCCTGGGGGCGGATTAAAGGTATGGCTAGGATTATGCTGATTAGTTGTATTCCCGTCACCAAAATTCCAATGCCAACTTATGTTTGATCCAGCACTAATGGTTGACTGATCAATAAAAGACACCCTGGTCTTTCCACATCCAGAATTTGGATTAAAGGTAAATGCCGCTAAAGGTTTTGGATTTACAGTAACCACCACATTATTTAAAGGGGGTTCAGTAATTCCTCCTGAAGTAAGTATGCAGCTATAAGTACCAGAAGCATAGACCACCAATGAATCCGTTATTGCCCCACTTATATTAGTCCCATTTAAAGTCCATTGGAAAGTAGAATCCACCGGCACATCAATTACATGTAGAATCACTGAATCACCATTGCAGAAGGTTAATGAGCCAGAATGAACAATTGAAGGCGGCGGAGGAGTAAGATTTAATATATGTCGACTATTCGAATATGATATTTTTTTTACTTTGGATGAAATCTCTCTTTTATGATGATTTGGATTCTTTAATCCGGTATTCGCTAAACCATAAACAGAAAATAAAATTAATAAACTCAAAAATGAGTAGAATCTTGCAGCCATAGGTATCTTTTTCATAGGGTTAAATAATGAATACGGACGATTTACTATGAAAATGTATTAATAGATAAATCAGTTTATGCTAGGTAACGTAATTTAAAATCTATAGGGTGCTTGGGAGAATAATCTTTGCACTATAAAGATATAATTTATTTACTATTTAAAGACAATATTATCCTTTTTTTTATGAAAAGGCAATCAGGGTGGAAATTCCGGTCAATGTGACCACCCTAGAAAATCTAGAGGCCTTGACCACCTAAATCCGGAAACGATTGACCAGGAAAAGTATTGAGTACCATCGTCCTTCCTGGTCAAACGAAATCTGCGAAGGATGGTCAAGGTGACCGGATTTTCCAGTTCAGCCACCTGGGCAGACATACATTTGCTACAACGGTTACCCTAAGCAATGGTGTATCACTAGAATCAGTTGCTAAAATGCTCGGGCACTCTTCTATTAAACATACACAGATTTATGCCAAAGTG